>JAYSRH010000230.1:0-10755 GCA_043721115.1 Fibrobacteria bacterium
CTGGATTTCCTGATCGATGCGTATGCAGGTCTTGCAACCCAAGAATTTGCCAGTCAAAAAAAGCCATTTCCTTTGCTAGTGCTTGCTGGAGCCGCGTCACCGCAAGCCTTGGCTGCCGTGCGCAACTTGATTCCCGTAAGGTTTGGGAATCAAATTCAACTGAAACCCAATGTTTCCGATGAAGAAAAGCGCGAACTTTTATCTTCGTGTTTATTCTTCTGCAGCCCGTCCCGGTTTGAAGGATTCGGAATTGCGGCTTTGGAAGCCAATGCGTCTGGCAAGGCCGTGCTGGTAACGGATGCAGATGGTTTTAGGGATAGCGTGAGCGCGGGCGTTACAGCCGTAATGGTGCCTGTGAGTGACGTAAAGGCGCTACGGTCAGCGATGGAAGGATTGATACTGAATGCTGCACAGCGGGAAGCCCTGGGAAAGGCAGGGCGGGAATGGGCTAAGGGGTTCAACTGGGATCGCATTGCCGAAGGCGAGCGGAGGTGGATTGAAATGATGGCAAAGCCTTAATAAAACGGAGTAAAAAATCTTCATTCCCGGCGGCAAAGGACAATCAGATCGGATGCCAAGGACGGAAACCATCGACTGATGACCTTATTGAAAGTGCGCAATGGTTGCCTTTCCACCAATCCGGCACCCCGCAATGCTTCCACTCGCCACCCACTACGTTGGAGCAAATTCTTCAGCGAGGAGGCCGTGAACAAGCGAATATGGCCCGCGGGCGTCAAAGCCTTGGAGCGCAAAGGATTCCCGGTATTGCTGGGCCGGGTACCAACTTCACTGAAAAAAGGCTGCCAGCCCACCATCAGCACCAATCGATTTAACCACCAGGCCAAGTTAGGCGTAGTTAGGATCAAATGGCCGCCCGGTTTGGTAACCCGCCTCAATTCTTCCAAAAATTCCTCGGTACGAAATACATGTTCGATTACTTCGCCAGCGAATACCAAATCCATAATTGCGTCTTGGAAAGGCAAAGGTGGCTTATCCAAATCACCGACAAAAGCTTCATGGCAGCGCGATTTTGCGCGCTCCACGGCACTGGGTGACGCATCGACTCCAATCGTGTAAAAACCCTCTTCCCGAAACAAGGCCGAAAGAAACCCATCTGTACAGCCCACATCCAGTAACTTGGCGCCACGGAAAGGCCGCATCAAATCCAATACAGCTCGGATGCGTTGATCGCCACGGACCAAGTCGGTTTCATTCCGAATTTGCGCGTAACGCTCTTCATTGAAATTTCGGTCCGAGTTTTCCGAAGTCATACCCCAACTCCCTGGTAACAGGAGCTTAAGTCCGTCAAAGCCTTTTTCCAATTCTCAATCATCCTAATTTCCAACACCTATTTCTGTGGCGCGCTAATCCAAAGATTAAATCCACTGGTCCCCGGATTTTTCCGCAAAAAGTCCTTTGCGAGGATGGTCCTTTATTTCCACTACTGCTACGAAAGGGTAGAAGGTTACCGATTTCACCCAAGCTTGAACGGCATTAAAACGGTTAGAGTTCAATGTATTAGCAAAACCCCGCAGATAAGCCGCGAAAGGGTTTTTCAAGCCACAAACATCTTCACAAAGGTAAACGCCACCAGGCTTAATAGTGCTGAGAATCTCCTCGAAAGTTGGCCTTTGCTGGCGAGGTCGATGTCCGCCGTCATCTAACACTATATCCATTTCGCCAAACTCTTCTCGAAATTTGCGCCAAAAAGATCGATCGGATTGATTTGCTATTTTTATTGTGACATTCTTTTTTTCAAATCGCCGACATTCAGGATTGATGTCTACGCCGAAAAGCTCACAATCCATTCCGAAATACTCGCGCCACATTTCTAAGCTTCCACCGCTGTACACGCCAATTTCCAATATTTTGAGTGGTTTCCCTCGGAATTTGGAAAAATGGGTTTGATACACCTCAAAGTAATGGCGCCATTTCAATACGCCCGCTCCTGAGCGATGCGTATCGAAATAAGTTTCTAATGGGTTCGGTAAATCGAGACTGCCCGGCACATCTTTTCTGGAACCGATAAAAAGGTGGGCTGTACGACCAGCCAGAAAAAAAAGACTCGGAGCATAGACCGTATCTACCAGATACCGCCCGATATTGGTTAGCGGCCGGACCTTTTTCCTGAGCTTGTCGAACACTTAACCGTCCCAGTTTTGGTGCAAAAGTCTTGGAAGCATTGCAATCAGGTCATAGAACATAGGAAAATTTAAGTTCGATTACGCATTTCTCTGGCTAAGCGGAATAAGGCGGGAGCAATTGGCTTCAAATAAAATGCATTCCAATAAAGGATTTTGTGAACAGTGGATTTTCCCATGCCCAGCTTGCGCATTTCTAAATAGAATCGATTGATTTCCGATCGAGGTTGGTGGATAAGCGCCTCATATACATGAAAGAGCTGCTTGGAATCCAATTCTTTCATTACCCCTGGCGTCAGATTGGAATGGTATTTGGAATCCACGTAGCGGGTAATTTCCAATACCGACGAGTACATCTTCGCGCGTGAGGCTGCGGGAAATCGACCTGGCGTATGGAACTTTTTTTCTGAATCTGCGGCGCCAAATTCGGGACTGTTTCCACTTCTTCCGCCAGCAATCGGGGTGGCTACATATCCAAGACCCCCTTCAATAAAGGCGACGGCGCTAAGATAAACTTGATAAAAGAGCCCTCCATCAAATCTGTCCGTTTCCACCGATAGCGCCCAATGTCGATTAATGCAAATTCCACTGATGAAACTAGCCAGTCGGAATATGTAGGCCGAATTGGATTTTTCTACGGTATCCGTAGGAAAATGCTGGGTAATGTGGAAAGTCTTCCCGGTGTCTCCATGAAATTGGTCGACCGCACATGAAAAAAAACGTACCGAAGGAAAGTTAGCAATGAAATTGCGCACGGGCATTACGCCGGGCTTTCGAAGCAAATCGTCGTTTCCCATGAGCAGAACCCAGTCCGATGTTGCGCGTTGAAAAAGACTTCTGGCATTTCCATCGTAGCCCAAATTTTTATCGTTTTCAAAATAGGCGAATTTTACTCCCGCTTCCTGGAATCGCTTTGCAAAATAATCTGCCGTTTCTGCGAGCAATTTTCTTTCCGGCGAAAAATTCTCAGAGATAATGACTTCATCTGGGAGTGATCCGGCATCTAGAATCGATTGCAAAAGTTCGCGAGTTTCCCGATTTCGATTGTATGCGGGAATTGCGACAGTAATGGTTTGCATTTCTTTACCTAGTGCCGGTGAAAAGATTCAAGTGAGAACGAGGTAAAATAGCAGCTGACACCGGACCTGTAAAGGAGCTTCTTATCCAGCAAAAATGCCGTACTTTATCGTTAGGTAGCGGCAACCTCAGCAGGTGCCTGGACGGCAAGTTTATGCTTTCGATAGGCCATCCATAGTCCTCCTACCAACGCTAATGACAAAACCGGTAAGTATCCTAGAATGCTGGCCGCGAACGTAGCGTCTTTAGGCATACCGCCGATATCGGAAAAAAAAAGGATGCACAAATATTCGCGCGCGCCAATCCCTCCGAAGCTGATGGGCAGGACGAGAATAATTTGGATAATGGCGAGAAAAAACATAATCTGCCAAAGTTTGGTGTCTGGATAAATGCTGAGAAATACGAACCAAGTACCGAGAATGGATGAAAACTGCAGGAGGGCGCTTAGCACGGTTGTTAAAAGAAGGAGCCTAGGATTACGCAGTAATCTCAAAATTTCTACGAGCCAGGGTTGTCGGAAAAGCCTAGAGCGGAAAGCATAAAGTAATATCATCGTGGCAACCAGAAAAACTCCAGCCACCAAGACGGTGAGCGAATTGACTTTCAGACTGCTGAAGAAATTCAACTCTTCAAGATTTTTACGGAAATAAATAAGACTTAATCCCGACAAACCCAATTGAATTGCAAAGCCGATGCCTCGGGCGAAAAGGTTGACGCCGATATTTTGCTGCAGACTGCCATATTTTTTTCCAAAAGCCAACACTCTGATAGCATCGGAAACCGCCGCGGAGGGAAGGAAAGAGCTGAAAAAGTATCCCATGTATACAAAAAAGAGATATTTGTGAAAGGACAATTCAGGACGGTTCCATAATATTTTCCACCGATATGTCGCCAGCAGGCTCCCTGCCACTAGTGCAAGGACTGAAAGAAAAAGGTATTCCACACGGCATTGCTTGAGTAAAGGAAGAACCGCATGGAACTCGATTTTCCGTGCGATCATGACTGCAGCAAATAATGTGAGGGCCCATTTTAAAGACGAAACCCAAAATTTACGACTCATCTTTCTAATCGCGCCGACTTGGTTGTCCGGTTAAACCCTACGAGACCGGCAATGAGCAAAACCAGCGAGAGACCGAAAACCGCAAAACCATTTTTAATCCAAGGCGATTGGTATTTGATTTCAACCCGATGGCTACCGGGCTCTAAAGCGAGTCCCTGCAAGCCGTAGTTCACGCGTAACAAAGGTGTGGGCTTGCCATCCACGCTTACTTTCCAATGTGGGAAATAAACTTCCGACAAAATGACCAGGCCGCTTACGGCGTTTTTAATTTCATATACCGTACGATTATAAGAATAACTGGTTCTAGATATTACCGGTGCGGATTCCAGAGAGGGTTCGGGTGAACTAGTGTCGGTAGGAGTGGATTCTTCTTTCTGTTGAATTCCTGGCACAGGCGTTAGGGATGATACAAAAGCAAATTTTTTCGGGTCAAAGGAAGGCTCTTTGATTGCATCTAAAGTTAGACTGTCAGGACGCATTTCCCAATGCTTCACAAACCAGGCATGAGGCAAAGAAGAATGATTTTCGGCGAGATGCAGTCCCGGTTCGTTCGGAGTAAGATATGCAAGGTATTTAACATTGAGCATGTCGAGAAACACATTACCTGAAACAGAACCATCCGAATTTTGGATCAGGTTGGCCATTAAATTCGAATTGGGCTGGGTGCTTGAACCACGAAAGTCGCTATAAATGCGATTTTGATTATCCACGAAACCATCCACAGTCGCTACTTTGAAATACTGCATGTAGTTTCGTTCATACGCTCCTGGCAGCCCAAAGACGCGCATCGGCTCCTTTTGACCCTGAAGAAAGTCCACGGCTGCCTGGTGAGGGAAAAAGCGCTCCGGCTCATAACCCATCAGGAAGTGGCTGTTCCTCCAATACAAATCAATGCACACAATCGCCAACAGCAGAATAGAAAGAATACCTGGCCGCGAAACCTTTATGCCGAATTTCCAAATTCCCGCAACCAGGGCAGACAGCAATACGGCGCTCATAAGCGCACCGCGTCCAAAGCTGCTGGCATTGGCGGACTGCCGCGAGAAGTTTGCAATGGAAGACGCGTCCACCAATGCATTCCAAATTTCCAGAACCGAACTGGAGGCAAGTCCGCAGACCAACAAAAATCCGGCAGAGCCAAAGCCGAACATGAGAAGTTTTTTCGTGAACCGGGCTTTATCTTCCGCTTTCAAAGCAGGCACTTCTTTGAAGAGAAGCACCAAGGTTTGCGCACTCATCATAAGCAAGGCGTTGACGAGCCAAAACACCATCATACTCGGCGCGCGGAAATTTTTTATTCCAGGAACGATGGCGTAAAAGAGTTGGAAAACCGGCGTGTCCGCACCAAGGGCGAAAAGGACGGACAACATACCGAGAGAAGCCCAAAACCAGAACCATTTGCGACGGAAAGCCACCAGTCCAAAAACGCCCAGAAAAACGATCACCAAACCGGGATATTCGGAGTTGAGCTTAAAGGGATTGCGCCCCCAGTACTGTTCATTTAGGCCAGTGAATTCCGGTACGATGAGGGACATGGCCTCCTCCGGGTGCATGGACCAGGAAGTAGCGTGTTCGAAAGTCTGCTTGTCGCCCTGTCCTCGGACCGAAAACTCCTTGTTATACTGGATGGGTGGGTAAAAAATTGGGAAGGCCAAACCAATTCCTAAAAGAATCGGCAGCCAAAATTTTCCAGCGCCTGCAATCAATGCCCTATACTGCTTACTGCGAACCCATCCATAGCTTTTGAAGACCCAAAGAAGAAAGTACCCCATGAGGACGTAGTAGGTGAACTGTAAGTGTGAGGTGGAAATGAAAAGGGAAATAGTTAGCGCGAGGCCGAGCAAATGGTGCCAACTGGCTTTGGTGCTTAAACTCCGTAAGAGACAGAAAAGGGAAAGCGGCAGCCAAGCCATGATGTAGAACTTACCTGTATGTCCGGCGTGGATGTGAGAGATAAAATTCGTGTTGAGCATGTACGCGGACGCTAAAGCGACGGCGGCCAATCGCTCCAGATGGAAGAAGCGGCGGAGAAGAATATAAGCGGTGACACCGGCTACCAATACATGCAGCACAAAACTAATGGTGACAAGAAAAGTAACCGGCACGAACATGCCAAGAATTAAAAAAGGAAGGTACGCGCCATCGCCAAATCCTGCGTCAAGGGTGGGCATTCCAGCAAGCAAGTATGGGTTCCAGAGCGGAAATTCAAAATGACGCAGAGACTCAAACAGAAATTTCCATGCTGGCGAACCGATTTGATCCGATGCGAAAACGACGTTGCCAGAAAGTAAAATGGAGAGAAAGGGAAGGAGACCGAGAAGGACGAGTGCAGCTATTGCCAGCATCCCCCTGCGCGAAAACCGCGTTGTCTTTGCGTTCCCCAGTTTATCTAAATTGGCCATAATTCCTCGGGATGAAAAATTCAAAAAGGTAGAATTTAAGCCGAAGGCATCACGGCTTTAAACTCCCGCCAGCCTAGATGCTTGATAATCCAGCGCAGCCGTTGTTCCCCCGGGTCGATATGGGCCTTGAACTGGGTCAAGCCTTTTTCCCTGGATAAAAAACAGTAGGCTCCCAGTGCCTGCATTATTCTTTGCGCACCGGCCAGTAGAAACTGATGCCCCATCTCTTCAAAAGCCAATGGGTTCAAGGCTTTGGCATGGTAATACCGCAGCAATTCGAAAACATCCTCTTCGGAAAGCATCACATAGGGATCGAGTAACAGAGATGCCAAATCGTAATAAACCGATCCGAGGCGACTGCCTTGATAATCGATAACCCGAACGGTTCCGTCGTATTGGATCATGATGTTTTGCGATTGGAAATCGCGATGCATAATAGACTTGGGTTGCAAATCGACTTGACGGGCAAGATCGTGGAAGACGGCGCCCAGTTTGGCTAAACCTTTTTCATCATACGTCATGCCGCGATAGCCCAGCAGATAATGCTTGGTGTAATAATCCGTTTCCCAAAGCAGATCGTGTTCGTCGAAAATGCGGGAGTTGATGTCCGGACTTTCTTTATGCCACTGAAAGCATCGGGTTTGCAAATCGACGAGATGGTGGATGACATTTTGATAGGGTTCACGAGTGGGCGCACCTTTTTTGATAAGGTCGTACAAGCGTTTGTCGCCCAAGTCTTCGAGAATCACCTGATGGGCGGCGTCGTCTATGCAGTAGACCATGGGTACAGGAAAGTTCATCAGCCGATAGAACTGGGTGATGCGCAAGAAGCGACCAAAGTCGACATCATCGGGCGGGGAGACGAGCACGATGAAGTTGCGCAGGCCTTCCTTTAGCCGGTAGTAGATGCGACGGGAACCGGCTGTGCCGGCCAAAGAGATGGCACAGCTGGGACCAAAGCCGTAGCGGCTCAGGAATTTGACCAGTACCGGAGAAAGCTGATCGAAATGGAGTTCCGGCGGCTCGGAAGGATCCATCATGTCTTAGGAATTTCGACGCCGCTTGCGCTTGTCGAAGACATTGGCGCATCCATGGAGCAAAGAGAAATACCAATTCCCCGATAGCGATAGGGCCAAAGTGGGGGCGCGGTGACTTCCAGGTTGTCCAGCTTTACTGGAATGGGCATGGGCTGGGCGTTCCGCCAAATCTTGTTCAGGAATCCGGTCGGCTTACGTATGATGCGAGTGAGCATGAACGACCCCCCAAAAAAACCTACCGCATTAAAATAGCCAAAAAGAGATCGGCCCAGGACCGGTTTTTTTCAAATGCAAAAGGATGGGTCGAAGGGGAAAAGAATCAGTCGGAAGATTATGCAAAAAGATCGAGAAGGGCGCCCATCATTTTGTCTTTGGTCTTGATGACCGCGGTTTGCACGCCGACATTTTCAGGATCGGAAGCGAGTTCCGCCATGTCTTTTTCAAATTGGGGATCGGTTTCCGCATTCGCGATGCGCTTCCCGCGGGCCGCATGGGTTTCAAAGGCTTTTTGTATCCCTTGCACGGAAGAGGTCGCTGGGCCGATTTCCATGTCTTTATTGTAGGGGGAAAATACTGAACGGGCAAGGTGGCAGTTGCGTTTTCGCTTGAGCCTGGCAGGGTTATTGGAGAATCTTGGGTTTCTTAAAAAGGATCTTTCGTGATTCGATTCATTGGTCCACCATGAATGCCTATATCGTTTCGACTGCCATCTCTGTCTTTGAGATCACGGCTTTTGTGGCCGGCATTGATGAGTTTCGAATATTCCGAAAGCAGATAATCGCCTGTGCCGATGGGCTTGAAAGGGGCTTTGGGCTTGGTTTCTTTTCGAGCCTTTATTTCCGCTTGTGCAATCTTTGGGTCACGTACTAAATGGGCGGGAGTGTCAGTGTCTAAATCCGCTTGATGGGCGGCGTCAAAGCTCGCGGTGCCAAGGAATATCGGATCACTTTCCATATTTTCAAAGGCATCAACCGTGTCCTTATTGGCATTCTGTTTTACCATTTCCAATACTTGATAGGGGCATTTCCGGCAAGACTCTTCCCGGTTTCCCCAGAAGGCGTTGTTTTGGATTTGGATGGCCGGCCGACCATCCGCCCAGATGCCGTAGGATCGATTGTCGAGAAAAATATTGCTGACAATGCGCGGCGCGGCTTTTCGAACCACGATTCCGGCGTTTAAGTTTCCGATGAAATTGCAGTTGACGATGTTTACATCCCCACGGAAGCCCAACATCACGCCCGTATTGTTTTCTTTGAACAGGCAATGGTGGATGAAGAATCCAGCCCGTTCCGCTTTGATGGCCTGATTGGCTCCGCGGAAAATTCCAAAACTGATTTCGGAGGAATGGTCGTTCTGGCCGGATAGCCGGATGCCGTCCCAACCGACTTGGCCCGATTGTGTGGAAGCGGATTCAAAGATCACGGGTTGTTCTTCTGTACCCAAACAGTAGAATGTTCCCTCGGCTTTGATGCCGGTGTAGACCGAGTCGGACCAATCTTCAAGAGGCTGCGGATTTTTGTCCGATGGGCAGGGTTTTTGTTTGTCGAAACGGACCGTGACACCGGGATTAATGCGTAGACGCGATGTGGCAGGAATAAAAATATCTCCCGTAACGATGTAAGGAGATCCCCTGGTTGTCCATTCGGTAGCCAAACTGAATGTGCCGCACACTTCTGTTTCCGCTTGTGCCCATCCAGCAAGAAAGGCCATCCCTAGAAGCGCCAAGGTAAAACCCATTGAGACTTGGGCGAGTCCGATTCGCTTCATATCCATTGATCCTGTGCATAGCGGCAACCCGTTAAGCCTGTCCAGCCCCGGTTTCCGTTCTAGCTTATTTTACGATTTTGGTTTGGATGGACGCAAGGGGCGGGAACGGGAGATGCGCTGTGAAGACGCTTTTTTTTGGGCCAGGCGCAGGATTTGGGCCGCGGCAAAACCCGCCCCAAAACCATTGTCGATATTCACCACGGTCAGTCCGGAAGCACATGAGTTGAGTAGAGCCAATAGTGCCGCCATTCCCTGCATGGAAGAGCCATAGCCAATGCTCGTTGGCACACCGATAACGGGCTTGTTTACTAGCCCGGCCACCACGCCTGGCATAGTTCCTTCCATCCCCGCCACCGCAACAATGACGCTGGCTCGCTTAAGCTTTGGCAATTGGGTCAGCAACCGGTGCAGCCCCGCTACCCCTACATCATGTATGGTTTTGACCCGGCAGCCTAGCAGGCGAGCTGTTAGTGCGGCTTCTTCAGCCACCGGAATGTCTCCAGTCCCGGCGCAAACAACCAAAACATGACCTCGGCGTAGCTGATGACGCTTTTTCAAGTCTGGACTGCCGGTATAAAAAATGGCCCGTGCCTGAGCGGAATATTTCAGGAACGGATGCTTCGAATGGAGCAAATGGAACGTGGGCTCGTCTACGCGCGTCACGAGTAGCCTTCCAGAACGGGCCAAAATTTTTCCGGCGATGGTCAGGATCTGAGTGGGCGTTTTACCCGGTCCAAAGATCACTTCCGGAAAGCCTTTGCGCGCGTCTCGGTCGTGATCGATACGCGAAAAGCCCAGATTTTCAGTCAATTGGCCGCGCATTTTCATCAATGTTTGGATTTTCCGCATTGCTTGCTTTTGCACATGAGAACGGCTTTGAGAAGGACGCAGATTCATGGTGGCTTGGCCTGCTTAGCCTATTTCAAATCATAGTAAAATCAAAGCAGCAAAGGACCTTAGGCTGGACGACGGCGCTCAATCCAGCCAAGTAGGGGCAATTCCCTTTTAAGCCGGATTCGGAGCGATAAAAACCTTATGTGAACACGTCACCCAGGACCTATTATATATTTGGTGCAAACCTAAGGGTCTTTTAAAGGTGATTTAAGGTATGACTTTATTGGATATTCACGGTCAACCAAAGAGCATAAAAGACCTGGGACTGCGGGCTGAAGGCCTGGGACGCGGGTTTGAATCGCTGCAATCTGGATCACATGCCATGACTAAGCATTTTATGGCTGTATTTGAAGGCGCTCTGGAAAACCCGGTGCTTC
>JAYSRH010000231.1:0-4018 GCA_043721115.1 Fibrobacteria bacterium
GGCCGGTATGGCCTCCGGTCGCATTTTGGTGATGGGCACTTTTGGAAAAGCATACGGCGGATTCGGGGCTTATGTCGCGGGTTCGGAAACGGCGATTGAATTTTTAGTGAATACGGCTCGGAGTTTTATTTTCAGTACGGCGCTGCCACCACCTACGGTAGCCGCTGCCCTTGCAGCCATTCAAGTTGCCGAAGCCGAACCCTGGCGCGCCGAAAAATTGACTGCACTCGCAGAATCAACCCGTAAAGAATTTCGTTCTATGGGACTGGACACCGGAAGCAGTGAAAGTCATATCATACCCGTGATGGCCGGATCCAATTCTAGAGCCGTACAGCTTTCTGATTTTCTGTTCCGGGCCGGCTACCACGCACCAGCGGTCCGCCATCCCACAGTGCCAAAAGGCCAAGCCCGGCTGCGCATTAGCCTGACCTGTGAAATGGAGCCGTTGGAAATGAGCGCACTGGCCAAAGTTCTGGCAGAAGGATTATCGAAGGTCGCCGATGCATGAACCGATTGTTTGGATTGGAGGATGGGCATCCAATCTCGCATGTTGGCGCAGCGAATTGGAAACGCTTTATCCTAGTCGTGAGCATACCTTTCTGGATGCCCATGTTATATTGGAAGAACCTGGGCTGTTGCCGTTGGCCGCCGCCACCTTGCCGCCTGGAGGGACTTTGGTGGCTTGGTCATTCGGCAGCTTGCTTCTGCACCGCAGCCTGGCAACGGAAAAATTCCGCCCGGTATGTCACATGATCTCCGTCTGTCCCATTTTTGATTTCTGTCGGGAAGGCGCGCCGTGGCCATTGGCTGCGCTATCGAGGATGATTCGCAGAATCCCCAAGCATCGTGAGGCAGTGCTGGAAGAGTTTTATGCACAAATGTTAGGAAACTCCTCCGTTACCCCATGGCAATCGGCAGCCTGGAAACATCAATCCGCGGGGTATTCTCAGGAAACGCTCATCGCCGGACTCGAAGCGCTTAGCAATGTCAAAGTTGCCAATGCCGAACTCCCTTCCGGCAACAGACACACTTTTCTCGCCAGCGTACACGATCCGTTGTCGCCTCCAAGTCGCGAACGCTTTCCTTGCTCCAATTGGATGAGTTTTCCAGAAGGCCATTTGCCTTTTCTAGACTATCCGGAATTGTTCTATCCCCTGCTTAACCACCACACTTCCGGGATCCCTTCATGAGCTTTCACTCCCAGCGCTTTGGTCGGGCCGCGCAAACCTACGATGCCCATGCCGAGGTTCAATCTCAAATGGCGGATACGCTGATCACCCTGCTACCCGATTCAGCGGAACTGGGCCTAGAGTCCAAATGGACGGTGCTTGAAATGGGCTGCGGCACTGGACTGCTGACGAAACGATTGCGGACAAGCCTTCCGGACGCGGATTTGCAGGTTACGGATGCGTCTCAGTCCATGTTGAACGAAGTGAAATCCCGTGGGCTGGAGCATAAAATTGGGGCGGGTAGCCTACATTTTTCCGTATTCGATGCTTCCGGAAAGGGTGAATCTGATGCACTCACTGTACTTCCAGAAATTCAAAACCATGCGCCCTATACCCTCGCTGCAAGCAATGCGTTGGTGCAATGGTTTCCAAACCTAGACGCCCACTTCCAATTGGTATCCAACCTGCTAATCCCTGGCGGAGTGTACCTGGTTTCCGGTTTCTCTCGAGACAATTTTCCGGAACTCAATGCCTTGCTGGCAGAGCCGCCATTTAATTACCAGGAATTTCCCGGCCATCACCGTGCAGAGATTGAGAAAGCCGCCGAAGCCTCCGAATTCAAGTTGGACTTTTTCGCGGAAACGGCGCAAGAAAGCATTTTCCCGACCCCGGAAGCCTTTTTGGCAGTCATCAGCGGGTTGGGCTCGTCGCGAAGGCCTAGCCAAAGGCCCTTAACGAAATCTCGCCTGGTGCATTTGGTGGATAGGTACCGCGCACGCTACGCTTGTTTGGGTGGAATCAAAGCCACTTGGAAGCCATGGTATGCGCGATTGAGCCGCCTACATTAAGTCTTCCCAATCATACGTGTTGAGTAATTTATACAGCTCTTCCACTCCAGATCGAGTACGATAGTTATCCAGTCGTTTCTTTAAAAAGGGAACTCGCTTTGCAGCGGAGTTTAGATTCCGTTTTAACAAGGCTTCATTAATACCCTCTGGCCCGACCAGATCCTGATATTGCGGTGGGATTTCTGAAAAAGCCCATTCGGCTTGCCTACGTAAAAGATTTAATTCCCGGCGCAGGCGTTTGGCAAAGCCCTGTATGGTTTTAAGTGGTGCCTGCGACAAATAGGGACCAACCGATCCCATGGGATTGGCCGCGAGAATATCAAGTAGTTCCGCCAGATTTCGGGAACTATAGGCGGCAGTTACCTTTTGCATCCAACTGGTTTTTTCTGTTTTGAGCGCCTCGTCTGCTTCTTTATCCGGATGCAACGCGCGCGCCAGCAATAAGTACAAGGCCCGGATATCGCCGGCCATAGCGTGTTCCTCGGCTTCATGCTTCATGGAATTTTTTTGTGATGAGCCCTTTTTATGTGTTCGCCGCTCTGATTCAGTGGATTGAAAAGGATCTTCCGCGTCGAATTTTGATCCAAACATTTCTTCCAGGGTGGAATCGAACTGCACGAACAAATTCGCTTCTTCCATCGCTTCTTCTTCGGTCAATGGAATTTCGCCAAGCAAGGTTAATCGTTCCATAGTCAAGTCCATGCCAAATTCATCTTCGAGTTCATCCGCAAAATCTCCGAGTACATCCCGGAGCCGGTTTACTTGGCGCTTTTTAAGCCACCCGGCTTTGAGATGCCCAGCCAATACGCGAAACGTTTCCACGCGTAGGGCTAAAAGCTTATCTTGAATTGGACCTAAATCTTGGATGAGGCGGTTTTGGAGTTCCATAATGGATGCATCATACCGTGAAATTTTACTGCGGGTGTCCGCAATGTCGAGCATGAGTTTGGAAAGGTTGCGAAGGGTTTTGTTATGACTGGGTTGCGATTTGGAGCCGTCCTCGAAAAGAGAAATGGCAACTGCATTATTGGTAGTGCTGGAACTGGCCTGGGATTGTAGCTTGGACATAGGCCAAAAAATAGCTAAAAATGCTTTGTGACAAAGGCAACCCGGTACCAGCCATCCTGAAAATTTTGCAAATTGTACTCCACAAAGGAAATTTTGCATGGCTGCCTACTCGCTGGACTTTTGGAACCGAGTCCTCCCCTTATTGACAATTTGGAAAGACTTAACTCTGCAACAGCGAAAGTCCGCCGTAAAGTTAGAGACCCGGTACGAGCGGTTGGGCAAGGAGTGGGCGGATCTGCCCACTGACACACTGAATCAAATATTTGAAACCAGTACCAAGGGTTTACATCGTCCCAACCTCAATTTCCAAAAATTGATCGGCTTGCAAAAACGTTTGGATTTATGGAGTCGACTGAGAACAATTGAAACGACAACCTATATTCATGAATATACCACCCATATTCAAAGGCATGCGTTATCGGGGATTAGGCCCGGTGTCTCACCGGAAACCCATGTCGCCGCCTTGGTCAGAAAAATCATTGACGGTGGCTTTACTAAAATGCTTCTGGAAAGTGATTCACACAAAGATTTTCTTGTGGCAGTGGCCCATTGGGAACCTGAAGCAAAGTCGCTCGATGAGAGGCATTACTTAGCGCTTAAAGTCTGGTTAGCGAAAGTTACGGAAAAGGGATCGGCCGGATGTTTATTGCATAACCAAACTTTTTTCCCTTTTGACGGCGGCCTTCCTCCGGGTGAGTTGACCTATTTTGCATTGAGTTATGGGTTAGCGGTAGTCACCAATGCACCCGATACATTGGATGTGTTTTTGCAAGTGGCGGGGGTAACTAAAGTATTGGTGCAAAGTGCTGACAAATGCGTAACGCGAATACTGAAAGCCACCTCCACCTTTACTCGACCATTTTTACTAGAGGATATGGAAGTCTATCTTCGATCCTTAAAGACAAATGCAGCCTTGCCTTTAAGCGATGGGCG
>JAYSRH010000232.1:0-10750 GCA_043721115.1 Fibrobacteria bacterium
CTGCACTTGGCCTAGGAATAAACCTGGCATTAGGTCTTTTTGCGTCTGTCTCCTACTCGTTGCCGTTTCCATCCAACCCGCATTCAGCATCTACATCGAGGAAAAAGAGTATCTAAACGTACCCGAATCGTCCAAGCCGCTGGAAGCGCTTTTGCCCCAAAAAGGTGTCGAAAGCACAGACGGGAAAGGGCTATTGCAAATCAATAGTCTCTACCTTAAACGTCGGCACAATATCAATTTCGAGACGCGCCAAGTGGAAATCATCAGTTACCTGAGCCTCGCCCCCTCGGGAGCCCAACCCGGTGCCCAGGACTCCACGCCCTTATGGCAGGCGTATTATCATGAGCTCAATGTGTATTCCGTGGAAATGAATGACTTGGCCTTAAGAAAATTATGGCTTAACCAGTTTATCGGCAAGGAAGAAGCCTCCCAGCCTAATGGCCCCGGCATGTTGGATATTGTTCTACCCGTCAACGTACCAGATTGGATGAAGCGGATTGGCGTCGACAAGCCGCGTCTGCGCATCAATGGATCGTACAAATTGGTTGTTGAAGGCTCGAGGATTTCTGGAAATGGGGCCTTGGGTGGCGGCGACAGTTGGTTTCCCAATTTGCATATGGACCAGCAACCAGCTTTTTCCGTCAAGGGTTCCATAGGGCGGCTCATCAATATCGAAATCAACAATGAAAATGATTTCAGCAGCAATCTCAAGGAACAGCTCAAGATTACCTATAAGGGCGAAGGGGATGAGCTCGAGGACGATATCATTCAAGAAATTGAAGCCGGAAATACTTCCCTGGCTTTGGCGGGTACCAGTCTCACTGGATACACGGAGTCCCATAAAGGATTATTTGGCCTTAAAATGCGGATGAAGTTCGGCGGGTTGGAGGTGACGACCATTGCATCGCAAGAAGGCGGATCTCAGGAGCGGCAAACGCTTGGCGCGTCTGGGGAGGAACAGCGAAACTTCACCATTGAAGACCGGGCCATCGATCTGCATCGGCACTTTTTCCTTAAACTTTCCGATCGTGAGGATTATCGCAATCCAGCCAACTGGACCGGCATTCCCAGTGCTTATGCCAACGGAGGCAAGGGCCGCCGCCAAGTGGATGTTTTTCAGCTTCTGCTGACGGGTGAAGAAATCAATTTCAAGGATACGGCAACGGCTTGCGTATACGACGGGAAGGAAGCCAAGCTCGAAGACGTGTGTGAAAGAGGCCGATGGAAAACACTCAAAGATGGAACCGACTTTTATTATGACGAGGACATGCGCATGCTCACCGTGATGAACGGCAATCGCAACATGTCCATTGGCGTGCGCTGGCAAGGGGATTTTGTCCCCACTCTCGCGGGGAGAAAGGATTTAAAAAACTTAATTCTCATCCATTCCCGTTCGCTGATTGGCAAGCCGGAACTGGACAGTTTGATGTGGCGGAATGTGTACAGCACTGGCGTGGTTTCCAAAGACGACAAGCAGAATTTCCGCGTTCGTCTGGTGAATAGCAGCGACAGTTTGGAGCGCGACCAGCTCGACACAATGACTTTTATTCGCCGATTAGGCTTAGAGAAACCGGATAAGCAAGGTGTGATTAATGTTGACGACCCCAAGTTATTCAACGTCGCGTTGGGCTATATGGTGTTGCCCTGTCAAGGCGGCATCAGCCGCACTGACGATTCGCTCAATTGTTTGACGCCCATGAAGAGAGTCAATCCCAACACTAGGATTTACAGCGATCCCGTGGATGAAATCCAAAGTGGGCCTACCACGCATAAATTTGTTGTCACCGGCAAGCAGCGCAAGTCCACTTTCGATGTACGGGAGAACTCCCATTCGGTAAGCGGTTCCCAATGCGTGGATATTGAGAAGGATACGGAAAAACTGATCCTCGGCGGCTCAACGGTATTGATACGCAATATCGACTACGAAGTGCTGTATGAGACGGGTCAGATCACTTTGCTTTCGCCACGGGCCAAGGACCCTAGCGCCAAAATCGATATCAGTTATGAATGCAACCCTCCTTTCCAGATCCAGGATAAAATCCTCCTGGGCACCCGCTTGGACTACAAGCTGGACGGCATTTCCGATGAAAGCTTGCTGGGGGCTACCATTCTTTACAAAAGTCAAAGCACCACTTCCGAACGCCCCGAACTGGGCCGGGAACCGTTCAATCAGTTTCTGTGGGGTTTTAATGCGCGTTTGGCCGGCAGCCCCAAATGGATGACGGCGGCGGCCAACCTTTTCCCTTTTGTACAAACGGAAGCACCTTCCAAAGCCAATTTTGAATTCGAAGTGGCCCAAAGCCGGTACAATCCAAACCCCAAGGAAAGCGCCTACTTGGACAATTTTGAAAGCAGTGAAAATACCCTGCCTATGCCTATGTTCATACTTAGCTGGTACAAGGCCTCGCCCCCGGCTTTCGGCGCTCTGGGTAAACCAGACGAAATGCTGGACTATCGGCATCAAGGTCAATTTGTCTGGCATTCCAGCGTCAAGGAGATTTACTCCAACATTTACGGCAGTACGGGCAACGGCTATACCAATAGCCGTGAACAGACCTTGTTGAAGCTGAGCCTGCAAGCCAATGACAATCTTGAGGGCCATTCCTGGGGCGGGGTCATGCGCGCCTTGAGCTCGGGCTCGTTCAATCAGAGCAAGAAACGATCATTGGAAGTTGTGGTCAACGGACGCGAGGGCACACTGAGCGTGGATTTGGGTCAAATCTCGGAAGACATCAGTATTGCCGGTCTCAACAACGGGGAACCGGATACCAAATTGGAATCGGAGATCGATGTGGGCCGCGAAACCACCAATAGATTTGACCGCGGACTCGATGGTCTAGACGGTTCGGCGGAAAAGGGGGTTAGGTGGGAGTGCAAACCCACCTGTTATGCTATCACGTTGGACTCCAGCAATTCCGATCCGGGACAGGACAACCATGTGGATCCGGTTTCCGACGCCACCGAACAGAACTACCATGTTAATGGAACGGAAAAAAATAATACGGGAACGCAGGCGTATGGATATGATACGGAAGATCTGGATCGCTCCGGCGTACTCGATACCAAAAACACTTTCCTCCGATATCAATTACCCTTAGACAGTTCCTGTACTCCACTTCATCATTGTGAAGAGCTCAAGAATGGTTGGCGCAAATACCAAATTCCCTTGTATGGTTCCGGAACCCGCATGGGTGCGCTAGCCGGTGAAAGTGAAACACAGATTCTTTCCAATGTTAAAATCATGCGTCTATGGTTGGGTGGCCTTCCATCCCATATTCCCAAAGCGGAAGTGCTCTTGGCCCGGGTTAATCTCGTCGGCAATACATGGGAGGAAAGCGACAGAAACCATGCCTTTGAAATTGATGCGGATCGATTTTCCAGCGGCGACTTGCACGATAGCTTGGCCATTCACCTGCCACCTTCCATTCCAGATAGCAATCGCCTCAAAGTGACCATCATCAACAAGCAGGAAGAGAAAAGTTATCAGCCCTCACCGAACACCAAAATAGAACGGGATGTGAGAACGGACGAGCCGATGCCCGAACGCTCCCTGGTGCTGCGCTATGAAAACCTGCATCCGGGTGAAGTGGTGCATGCGACGCGGCTGCTAGGGAGTGAACCCAAAGATTTAACTCTGTACGCCCGCATACTCATGGATATCCATCCAGATTCTAATCAGGCTTTGAACACCCTTAACACTAGGCCTGGACAAAATAAGGTGATTTTGGGCTTGCGCCTTGGCAAGGACCAAGGCAACCGAGATTCCAAAGATTATTATGAAATTAAAATCCACATGGATACGCTGGGTATAGCCAAGCCCTCCCATGCCATGCTATGGGAAAGGAACAGCTTCGACATCCCCGTAGCCTTGTTGACGGATCTCAAGAATGATCCCGTCTACCGGGCCTTCAACGGCCGCCCAGTCACCCGCAAAGCCTGGCATTCCGGCCGTCAGGATTCCTCCCTGACCGTATCAGTGGTCGGCACCCCCACTTTGTCGCGAATCGATTGGATGCGGCTGGTCATCTATGTGGATTCCGGTGCCGGTGAAACGCAAAAGGGCGACATCTGGGTGAATGATCTTCGTTTATCGGGAGTGGACCATACCTTGGGCAGCAGCATGCGCACCATGTTGCAACTCGATTTTTCCGACTTCGTAAACGTTTCCGGAAACTTGACCTATAAGAATGGTGGTTTTACCACCATGAGCGAAACCAAGACAACCCCAGCCAACTCCCAGTCTACGGTCGATTACAATTCAAACCTGACGGTATTTGCCAACAAAGTTTTTCCAGATCAATGGGGTGTTAGCATTCCTTTGTCTTTGCAGTACCACGGCGCCATTTCCCGCCCCTTCACCAAACCCACCGTGGATCTAGGGCTCACGGGCACAGGCTTCATGGATATTCTCGGGGACATTGCCGATCAACACCTGAGTGTGCAAAATGCCGCCGACAGCGCCAAGGATGTGGAAAATCGTTACGCCCGGGTATACCAGAACACAGTTTTCGAAGAAAAGTTTTCAACCTCGTATAAAAAGGAACATCGCTCTTCCAATTACCTGACCCAAACATTTCTGGAACGGCCGGACATCGTGTACTCCTACGCCGCATCAAATCACAACGAATTTTTTTCCATGAGCGAATCCCGAAATTATCAAACCAAGCTCATCTACACGCTTTCGCCGTTTACCCCCAAAACCTACAAGCCCTTGGCAATGACGGACAAATGGAAATATATGCCCGCGCTCCTCTCCGGTATGGAATTCTCGCCTTTGCCGGAAAAAGTAAACTTGACCGTGGCTGATTTGGGCTTTATCCGCTCAACCACCTTAAACAAGCCCCGCAGTGAACTCGACGTTCCCTTGACCCTTCCGCCCACCTATACCGTGGCGTTGACGCATGGTGTGGATATGGAATGGAGGCTGCTGTCCTTTTTCAACTTTGGATACCGCGTGGCTGTGGATCGCGATTTCGACAATGAACACGAATGTTTTGATCGGGAAACCTTCTTTGGACAAACTGAAAAAGGCGGCTGCGATGAGGGCTTCATGGCTAAAGGACTTGTGTTCGGTTACGATGGGCCGGATCGGAATCCCACCCATCACGGTGATGATTACCTGATTCTTATGCGGGAACGGAATCGCACTCAGAGCTTTCATACCGACTTGAATCCGAGCATATTCACTTGGCTTACCACGGGCGTTAATTTCAATTCCGGTTATCATCAAACACGGGCGGATTCGGTTCCCGATCGTTTTGGCGGCGGCCTGGCAAGCCAGGAGCATTTCGAAGCCAATGCCGATCACGACATCAAGCTCAATGCTTCTTTAAGTTTGCCCACTTTAATTGGAGCGTCAGGCGCTGGCAAGGGTTTTCTAGGAGTCTTCCGAAAACGCATGGAGGATTGGCGCCTAAGAAATTTTGACGTGAGTTATACCGTTGGGCAAAAGTACAATAACGAAGAATTCACATATGGCAATCTTGCGACAAAGATGCCCACCGCTTACGAGTATTATGGCTATCAGCTCGGATGGGTGTATAGCGGAATAGGAAACTTTTTGTCTACCCTGTTTGATGGTGAACCGAATCCACGAGTCATGGACTATCTCTCGGCACCTGATCCGGCTTTATCAGGTACCCGCTTCAGCCATGGAGTCAACCGTTCCTGGGACGGCAGCACCGGACTCACCGTGCCGTGGGTGGATTTGAGCTTGTCCTTAAATGTCAAGTACAGCAAGGAATACACATTGTTCCGGGCCATTCAGCCGAGTGATACCTCCGTAGTGTGGCCGGATGTCACCGTCTCGGGAACCTTTGGAGATTTTGCCGCCAAGCTCCCATTTTTGCACAAGAATTTGAAGTCCATAACCTCAACGACAATGTTCAACTATCGTCAAGAAGAAAATCATACCCTGTTCTCATTGTCACAAGAGAAGCGGAAAACCACATACAAATTTGATCCAATACTAGGATTGTCCGCGACTACCAACAAGGATATCCGGGGTGAACTCCGCTTTACAGGGGGATTGGATCGGGAAATATTCTTCTTCAAACGAGCGGAAGAAAAGGTAAAATACAATTGGTACGGCAACTATATAGGTTTACCGGAACAAGACTTAACCGTTTACCGCCGGGTGGATTCGGCGCAATCCCCCAAGGACGGGGTGAATGTGGGCACCGACGCTACATTGTCTTGGGATCTCCAAACGCAAAAGGGACTTCAATTTTGGCGCTATTATGTTAAACTGGAAAATAATCTCCGGCTTAAAATCAGAGGCGAGGCAGTGTATTCCTATATCGAGCAGACTTTGCCCGGTGCGCGGCCCCATAAAGATGCGAATGTGTTAAAAGTAACACTCAAACCGGAAGCCTCTTACAACTTCACCAATAATGTAGACGCACTATTTTACACCCAGTACGTTTATAACAAACTTTGGCATACACCCAAAGAAGAATCTACGCATGAACTCGCTGTGCATGGCGAGTTCACCATGCGGTTTTAGGGCTAGGAATTACGACAGGGATAAGGGCAAAATAGACGCCCTGTTCACCATGGGTATTTGGGAAGCTTTCGGAATACGCCAGCTTCACGAATGAAAATTTACGCTGTTTCCAGCCTTAAGGTTAAAAACCGAATTTTTTTTCGGTTTTCAAACCCCTATTCTTTGCGAGCGATTTATCTCACGGGCAGAACCCTGGGCACGGAGGTAGGCCAACATGATTGGAAAAAAGCCGACATCATTCAAGCGGGGACGCTTTAGTCGGGTGTTCTGAAGGAACGTTTTGCCTAAAATCCGCCTTCCGCAGTCCGCTTGGCTGCACCAAGGAGCCTTACATCAAGGCGAGGGTTCCTTTCAAAAATTGATAACTTGTTGATTATTCTTTAAGTGCTACATGGTTCCGGGCATGCGCACACGGAATTGACCTCCAGCAATAAACTGGATCAGTAAGGAGTTGGGAGAGATTTGTAAATCCTCCCCAACTCCAGTATTCCAAACTATTTTTTAGTACACGTATTTCGAATTTTCATAGGAATTTATCGAGTGTTGGAAAGTGATATTATTTAAAATCATTCCCAATATTTAACTTCAAGAGAGTAATTTGGATCAACACCTTCATTCGAGTACTTGTACGTAAGTATTTCCCATTCTGGGATGCCCCCTATTCCATGCAAATCAGGTATAAAACCATCATCTGGGCAATGATTTATGTATCCATGGTTTGGATGTGTGAGTAAGCATTCAAATCCTCTTATTAAATTTGAAGGTACGGCTTCTGGAATTGAAATATATCCACCGGTCACAGTGCCGGCGTAAGTCTTAGATTTTGCAGCATAAATCACGATTCTATCGAGGTTAAAAGTTGTTGTTGAAGTAGTTTTAATTACTCGAATTTTATTTGTTCCAGAATTCAGCCGGACATTAAATTTAATGGACTTATACGTGGAAGCGCCTCCAGTATAGGGTAAGGCCTTGAGGTCCGACGAGGACGCATCAATTGCGGAACCAGAATTGATTGACAGGCGAGCCATGACTGCATTTGCGGTTTGATTCCCGTTTGCGTAGAAAAATTCAACCATGTATTCACCGGCATTCGATACCGAAAGCGTATTCCACTCCCCATATGATGTAGAAGAATTGTTAAAAGTAACGTATGAGCCATTAATGGTGACCCCCGATCCGACATTGAACGCCTCAGCTTGAATTGTATTCGCTGCTGTGACAAGGCCAACAGCCATAGTCAAAGCTCCTACAAATATTGCCTTACTAGTTATGTTCATAATTTTCCTTTCATGTGTGGTTAAAACGGAAAGAGCCAAAAAACAGGAAAATCCAACCTTATGGAAGGCGAATCACACCAAATTTTATTTGACAAATCCCTCAGCTATAGCAATCAGCTTTAGCTGATCTTTGAGTAATCTAATCCGGCTATTTCTCAATGTCAACGTCAATTTTTTTTTGGTGCTTTTTCCTCTTTGGGGGCCGGACTTCGTAATTCTCCCCACTTGGGTGAATCGACAGGATGTTTGAACTAGGGGCGTTGAGATGAAATCAGAGTTCCACGAACCTATCACGTATTTACTGATAGCGGTGTTTGTATAGGAATGTTCGAAAGGGTAGCTTTCAAGAAGAGGATCACATTTATACTTGAACTAAAAGTATTAAGACGACCACGAGATCTGGTGAAAATAAAAATTTGTTTTAGGTTACCAATTTTCTTTCATAAGCGTCCATGGCTGAAATAGGTACAGGGTTATCACCGTCATCAGCGCCTCGATGGGTCGCGGTGATTTCAAGTATACGGAGTCCAAAGTATACGGAGTCCAAAGTATACGGAGTCCACCATGAACCGTAACCATCCGGTGGACACCATATGCCAATACATCCGAATTCATGGCACATTTAAACTCGAAGGAAATCGCCATGACCAAATTATTATCGAATCATCCCAGCGCGCGACTCCGCCTAGAACGAAACCCCGAGTTCTACTACCTATTTGTTAAAAATTTCGCCGCAAGCGGACTAATCCTTGCTCAATACTGCCGCCATCATCACGTTTCCAGAGAAACCTACCACAACTACTTACTCAAATCGAGTCCAGAAACTACTACGCCGAATTCTCTCCATACTCTTTCTGCCTCTGTTAAAATACCACCAGGGCGCATGCTCCGGGTTCATCCCATAGAACAGGAAAACACTATCGATCTCCCTTTCCAAATCGAATTCCAAAACGGCATTCACCTCAATCTTGCCTATTTGGATGCAAGCCTGCTTACCACGCTAAATGCATTAACACGCGCGCCGGTTTAATCCATGTTCAACCAGCCAGCCTCTGTTTCCATTTAAATCTGCGATAAACCTGTAGATGGTCGACAAAAGGTCGCCTTGCGCTGCGGATTTGAAGGGCTCGCCGCAATTGTTCAAAATACCCTGGGTATGAACGCGCTTTCTGGCGGTCTTTTCCTCTTCCTCGGCCGTCGACGGGACAGAGTCAAAATCCTATTCTGGGATCGCGATGGATACGCCCTCTACTCCAAACGCGTGGAACGGGGGCGATTTCCATTTTCTGTGCTGATCATGAACATGGCCGGTAACTGCATGGACTTAGCTGTCCTGCGGGAGGAGAAGCGGATCACGGAGGAGTTGGCTAGGGAGGTGCCGGTGTGCGACCAGACTTGAGGCATTCCTAAGAAAGATTGAAAGCCCAAATGGGGTTCGGCCAGATTGGCCGTGACCACCGTGGTCAAGACCTGTGCCACTTCCAAACTTGGAGGGGGCTTTTTCGTGGGGAGGATTTGATACTGAGGAAAATAGAAGGAAATCAGCAGGGAATGGAACGTTAGATTTTGACGCTGGTAGAGCCCCTTTTCATGTGAGGTTAAGCGGACAGTATGACCTGAGTCAAGGGGACAGTCTCCCTGGGTCCGGAAAATACTCGATTCGATTACTTGATGTCTTTGGCGTTGTGGCCAAGCAATTCAACGGAGAGGGCCCAATTCTAAAGAGGCCCATGTTCCAACAGAACGGACCATATTCTTCAGCTTCTCGTATACACCTGTGAAAAGAGTAAATTGATATAGGTTTCGGGATTGGAAAAGGGCTTTGAAAGGGTGGAGTGCAATGAAGAAGAGTATCAGCCTTTTCGTAAGCACATTATTTTCGGCAACTGTGGTTTGTGCACAAATTTCAAGCATGCCAAAAGGTCCTTGGAAAGAACTTATTACCAAAGACATGCTTAAACCTGGTAGTGGTTGGAGTTTTTCCGGCTCGCCACCATGGAGCATGGAGGGGGATTCCATATTGAATGCCAAGGGAGGAAGTGTAAAAACCTCCCTGGTATGGAATGAACCGATTAAAGATATGGAATTTGAAATTACCTATAAACTTTCCTCAACTGCCGCGAGCGGTGGCATTCAGTTTCGCTCTGTGTGCTCGGATAAATCAAAGTCCGCGCCAACCTGTGGTGGGACCTATTCCCTATGCGGTTTAAGTATGTGGCTAGGCAATGACTACCTTGGCCGCTTGTTCGAAAATTGCTTTTCATTTTTAGCCTTTAATGGAAATAATATCGAAAACTGTAGGAGCACTTTAAAAGTGGGCGATTGGACGACTACCACTACCAGTATAAATAAGGATCAGTTATCAATATGGCTGAATGGCGTCTGGTGCCTGGACTATACCTTAACCAAGGTTGATAATCTGCAGGGAACCATTTTTGGCCTGCAAATCAAACCCCCATTCGATCTGATTCAGTATAAAAGCATCAAGATCCGTAGGCTAAACAAAAAGGGTTGCATGACAGTTACGGACCCAAAGTATAATCCGGAAGCCACGATCGACTCTGGTTGCACTGTAGTACGCTTGCGACCTAATGCTTGGGCGTTGAAAAATAAATCCTTCCTGAAGGTAAGTGATGGAGTGCTCGACTACAGTCTCCCTGGGTCCGGAAAATACTCGATTCGATTACTTGATGTCTTTGGCGTTGTGGCCAAGCAATTCAACGGAGAGGGCCCAATTCTAAATGCGAAACTACCCCTTCCAAGTCAGGGCATCTTTTTCTTTGAATTGGAATATCTAGGAATTATTTCTCGGCACCGGGTTTTAAACTTCTAATTCAAAGATCCAGCCACATGGACAACTTGTGGAGACGCTCTCACAAACCTCACGCGCCGCAACTGGCTCGAGAAAACAATACGCTCCAATTTTGCTGCAGGAATGAACAGATGAGGAGTCAAGTCGCCAAAGGTG
>JAYSRH010000233.1:0-4008 GCA_043721115.1 Fibrobacteria bacterium
ACAAACGGTATGGCTTGAGCAAATTGGTTCCAAATACGAAATCCACCTTTGAAATGCTGGCGGTGCGTTCACGTAAGAACGGAATGGAAGTAGAGTTCACAGAGCCGGTTTCGGATGCCAGTGCCATTGCTGCTAATTTCTCAGTTGAAACATGGACGCAAATTCCCGCAGAGGGCTACGGTGCAGGAAGCCATGTCAATAGGCATAATTTGATAGTCACGTCGGCAATTTTATCCACCGATAAAAAAAGTGTGTTCCTCCAGATTACGGGACTGACACCTAAGTATGTTGTTCATATCAGGGCTCCAAATATTCGTTCCGCAACCGCCAAAACGCCTTGGGTCTCGGAAGCTTGGTATACACTTAATATTATCTCGCCCTCCTCTGCTTTTGAACCACCTGCGTTTATCGATCCAAAATTGCGTAGCCCAGAAGCATTGGCTGCAGACTTTAAAATTTACAGGGATCAAAGCGGCATTGTAGCTGAAATTCCCTTCCAGGGGAAATCCACTATCGCTTTACAGGATTTGCAAGGCCGCACTTTGGCCACCGGAAATACCATGAATCCTGGGAACTTTCGATTTTCAACTGCCGGATTTTCGAGGGGCACTTATTTTGTCAAAGTTTTGGTCAATGGCCGCCAATACAGCCATTCCATAAACCTGATGTAGTTCCAAGTTAAAAAGCTTGGACCAAAAAAGGGCCTCCTGAGTAGGGAGTCCTTAGATTGGATTAGTTTTTATCCGCCACTGCTGAATATGCCGTGAACTTTGGAGAAATGAATGCCAAGTTCTTTCCAGTCGACTGCTAAAATTTCCAATCCGAAAAACGGCCTACTTATGTAGGTTTCAGATATGTTCATCTTCAGTGTCTGGCTGGTATTCTGGTCCTGCGAGTTGACCCAGTCATAGAAAAAAGAGCAATCCGCTTCCTTCCTTTCTTTGTATGACAGTATCAGCGCGTTGGATTCCGTCTGTCACAAAGCCTTTTCCGCCTCTATTTCATCCACTAGCCGAACTGCCTTTGCTAGATTGTATTTCAACGTGCTATCATCGAACCCACCGTCGGCAACCATAAATTCATAAGCCTTTCGGTAATACTCGGCAGCCTCTACCTTGTTACCTCGGGCTTCATGCACCTCAGCCCATCTCTGCAATCCATCAACCATATGAGGATATTCATTCATCAGCAACCGACACATTTCAGCTGCCTCATCGAGCTTGCCCAACCCAATGAGTTCTGGAACTCGGTTTGAAAGAGTGTCGAACTCCTGAGCCTCTTTCAAAATTTCCAGATATTCGGCGCTGGGTTCTTGGACGACCTTGGGCTTGTCAATGCAACATTTCTTGAATTTCTTGCCACTTCCACAGGTGCAGGGATCGTTTCGGCTGATTTTCATTCACTTTCCTTTTGGTTTTGGACCTTCAAACATGGCTTCCATACAATCGATGAAGAATAAGATCTCTTTCGCAGCATTTCTCAAGAACACTCGTTTGTAACTGCCTTGATTGCTGAGCGAAAGTGCACTCGGGGACTTGCCTATAACTCCTTCATCCCTAAATGCGATTACGCCCAGGAAAATTAGACGGGATATCTCCTTCTTTCGGTTTCTCAATTCGATGAACAAAGCACTTTCCTTCAAATCGATTGACGTGGCTTTCCAGCCTTTAAGGTCGAGGTTATCCCTGAGAAACTCCGATTTATTTTTCATAGGTACCTTGGATGATGAAGTCCGCTAATGGTGGGATTAATCCTTTGGTTCGTTTGGCTAGCATTACCTAATATTAACTTTTCAACTACCCATAACCGCATCATAAATAAAAGCCTTCCTACCAATCGCCCGTCGTCCCAGCCTCATGAATTTATTCACGATATTGAATAAAGGTAACCATGCGGGATCACAGGATTCGTTCCATTCGAAATGCGCCTTGCCGGTTACAGTTAGAATGGTAAGAGTGTAGCTGGTGATATCCAGTATAAATGGGCAAGGTGCGAGGATTGGGATCGAAGTCCTGGAAATCAATTCGAGAAATGACTTGGCTGCGGATGTTTTGATATAGTTGGTTGATTTTGTGCCGCAGTCGTTGATGGTAAGCTTTATTGTCTTGTTCTTTTTCCGAGTTTTGGACTTTGGATCTCCCGCTTCGGTGTTGAGGCGAAGGACAAGATTTCCTCCGCAGAAGTGGAGATGGAGGGTAATTATCATCGGTGCCAATGTAGTTGAGGGTATCGTGAAATCTTAATGTACCTACAATGGCCTAAATAATAGTGGAAAAGCCACTGTTATGCGCCAAGAAGGGCGAGCTTTACCGTCGGGGATCTGAGTTTGGAGTGCTTGGTCATGGCAAGTGGAGTTCTTCCGGGTGAGTCGGTTCGGCTCAAGCGTCTTTCGCTTGCAAGCCATGCGTACAAGCTAGCTTTTGGCTCCCCCGTCTCCTCCGAAATAACCGCTATCGACGGCGATCCGGGTTGGCTGAGTCGATGCACGATTTCCTGCCGATTCTGATATTTCTGTCTCATTCTGTCCGTTCCTTCGCCCCGTTTTAGGTGATGTTAAGCGGACAGTTTGACCTGAGCCAAGAGGCAGGAGTAAAGTAGCGGTGAAGATCGATACAATTAAGGGGAGATGGCGTCGAAAACGTCATCCAATTTCGTGGCGACCAAATATTGTGCCGGCGCTTCCATGACAGCAAGCGACTTGAAGTGCGCCTTTCCGCATTCGATCTTCCCGCTCTCGATGTCTCCGAGATCATCGCTGAAGAGCCCACCCTTGGTCTCAACTACGAGATAGAGGCGCTCCGCGCCATCTTTCTCAACCAACACGGCCCAATCCGGATTGTAGGTTCCAAGGGGAGTCGGCACCTTGAACCAGGAGGGTAGTTTCGCATAAAGCTTGATGGCTTCGTTCTTCTCCAAATCCTCGGCGAATCCCCTCTCCACATTCGGCGAGTCGTAAATCACCCGTTCATACACCGATTTTTCGGATGCGACGCTGGTTTTCAAATATCCTCTAAGCTCTTCGTTTGCGAACAGTTCTTGGGCGTAGTAATGCTCATCACCGATTCGTTGATAGCGGATCCCATCGACAATGGCAAGCCGTTTGGCCCGGATGATTGCTTCCGCGGCCAACTCGATAAACTGCTGGGGATTGCGTTTGAAATCGTCGAGCCGCATGCTTTCCGTCAGGATGCGCACGATGCTGCGCCGCGTGAGTTGCGTTTTATCCTGCAAATCCGTAATGATATCCGGTAGCTCCAGGGCTCCTTCATCCAAGGTAATCGGAGCTGCCGAGCCCGTCTCAGTTGCTTCGACACCTCCTTTCCCGATAGCCAAGTCCGCCTTGCGGATATGGACCCGGGTTTTGGATATGGGAGGAGCGTTCTGGAGGGCCAGGGTGCATTCCTGGAGCAACTTCTCATTGTCGAATTGGACCCGATAGGTGGTCTTGTGCTTGATCCGATCCCAAAGGGCCTTAAAGTCTTCACTCTCCAAAACCGCTTGGCGCGATTTGATTTGGATGCGATCATCGGCGTTCTTGATTTCCAGTTTCCCGGCCATTTTACGGAGGATTTCCTTAACCTGCGTCAGTTGGGCGGAAAACTCAGTGGGCAGGGCCAAGGTATTGTCTTTCAAAGCCTGCCTCAGCTTGTCCTGGATTTTGCCCTTCAAGTCGATGAGGCCTTCACTTTTAAGGAATGCAAAGATGGCTTTGGAAGCCGCCACGCCCAATGGAGCGGTTTTCCCGTCGGCGCCCGTTACGGGTATCCCGGCGAATTGATGGTCCTCGACCATGCCAAAACGGATTCCGGTATCCTCCTCGATTTCCTTTTGCAGGTTGGCCGCGAACACCTCGAAGCTTTCATTGGCGATAACCGTGAGGGTGTTGACTTCGAAGCCCCGTAGGCGCTCGCCTTTTTGATTGACGCACAATCGCAAACCACGCCCGATGGTTTGACGCCGCTGGCGCTCGGTGCCCATATCACGCAAGGAACAGATTTGGAAGACATT
>JAYSRH010000234.1:0-4004 GCA_043721115.1 Fibrobacteria bacterium
GTGGAAAAATAGGCGGCAAGAATATCGTGTTCATGGATCTTCCCGGCCGTAGATCGCATGAATATTTTCCCAGGCTTTCGCCAAAAGGGGACTATCTCATCTGGTGTGCGACGCAAAGAGGCCATGACCACGATCTCGCCGATTATGAAGTGCAACTCTGGAAGATTGGCGATCCATTTGAAAAATCGGCGCGCCTCACTTATCATACTGGTAATGATCGGTGGCCGGACATCTGGTTCGAATAGGATAGTGCTTTAGAATCCTATGGTTTTCACGGAAGACATTTTCCTTTTCTATTTCCTACCGCTAACCCTGGCCATTTATTACCTGATTCCATTCCAAAAAAATCCGGGTTTGGGAAAATCCCGTTACTGGATGCGCAATCTTTGGCTGACCTTGATGGGCTATGCATTTTACGCGTGGTTTGAACCTTGGTTTGTCTTCCCGATGCTTTTCACCAATATTTTCGACTATGGCTGCGGACTCTACTTGGGCCGCCCCAACATGCATGCCCGGCATCGCCAGCTGGCTGTTGCTATTTCCATGATTTCAAACCTTGGTCTGCTCGGCATCTTCAAATATGGCGTATTCACCCAGATCAATCTCAACCACTTGCTCGAAGCCGTCGGACAACCCACCTTCAGCGTTTTACAAATCGCTTTCCCCATCGGCATCTCCTTCTATACCTTCCACAGCATGAGTTATGTGATCGATGTCTATCGAGGCGAAAAACCTGTGCGCTCCTTCGCGGATTTTTCCGCCTTCGTCTCCCTTTTCCCGCAATTGGTAGCCGGGCCCATCCTGCGCTACAAAGTTCTCGCGGTTCAACTGCATTCGCGTACCCATAGCGTGCAGCTTTTCGCCCGCGGAGCCATCCTGTTTTTCATCGGCTTCTCAATGAAAATTCTGTTGGCCAACCCTGTAGGAAAAATCGCCGATGCCGTATTCGCCGCTCAAAGCCCGCACCCCCTCGAAGCGTGGTGGGGCGTGCTCGCCTATGCCTTTCAAATCTATTTCGACTTCAATGGATATTCTCTAATGGCTTTAGGCCTTGGCATGCTATTTGGGTTCGAACTCATTCGAAACTTCAATGCGCCTTACCATGCAGACAGCATTACGGATTTCTGGCGGCGCTGGCATATTTCCCTGTCCACCTGGTTGCGCGACTACCTATACGTTCCCTTAGGCGGCAACCGCAAGGGCGAGCGTCGCACTTATATCAACCTAGCCTTGGTCATGCTCTTGGGTGGGTTTTGGCATGGCGCACAATGGCAGTTTATCTTTTGGGGGGCTATCCATGGACTGATGCTTGGCCTAGAACGCTGGGGTGGTAAAAAGCCGCTTTATGCCAAGATGCCACACTCTGTTCGCGTGGCCTTCACTTTTTTCGTTGTGCTCATCACCTGGGTTTTTTTTCGCGCCGATGGTCTCCCCCATGCCTTCCAGTACTTGGGCTGTATGTTCGGCTGGAAAACGGCTAGCCCCTTCGCCGGCCTTTTGCATGCCGAGGTGTATCACTTTAACAATCTATTGAACATGGCCCTTTGCGCGATTGCCATATACCAACCTGTACAGAGTTATGAATTTGGCGCGCGCCTAACTTGGGGAAAATCGGCATTAGCTTTCAGTCTGTTTTTGTTTGCCGTAGTTATGATGTATACGCAAAGTTTCAACCCCTTTTTGTATTTCCAATTCTGAACCATGCTGCGTAAACTGGAGTGGACAATAGTTGCAAGCTTACTTTTAGTTTGCGCCGGCATTCCACTTTTCCAAGTTTGCTATGAGGTTGCGGTTGAAAAAGAAAGCCCGTATGTATTCGAACTATTAAAAACCCTTCCCACCAAGGCCAGCTTACACCGCTGGGATGATAACGCCAAGGACCGCAGCCTCTTTTCCAAATGGCTCCGACCTCGAACTCTGCAATTGAGATTTCAATTTTTTGGTGAGATGGCCCCCAAGTCCCTACCGGGCGAAGACGGCTGGTTTTTCTACAATCAGGATGCGGACTATCTGCTCCGACCCCCTTATACCGATGCACGGTTTTATAAAGGCACTTTCGACTCATTGCTAAATGGCAAACGGATTAATTTACGCAACCCACTTTATGCGATCTTGGATTTCCGGAACCGATTAAAAGCGCGTGGCATTGAGTTGCTCATTATTCCTATTCCAGGCAAGCCAAGCATCTATCCAGAAAAACTCTGGAGAGGCGTTTCCGGACAACCCGTTTCCCCTAGCCTCGTTCTACTGGAAGATTTTAAAAATCACGACGTCCAAACCGTGGATCTTTTTACACCCATGCTAGTAGCCAAAACCCAAGGTGGACCGCCACTGTACTTGATGCGCGATACCCATTGGTCTCCCCATGGAATGGAAGTTGCCGCAGAAGTCATTGCGACAAAAATTCGAAAATTGGGGTTTGGGCTTTACCCCAATGGATCTTGGCATCTTCGCTATGCGTTGAAAAACACCTCGGTGGAAAGATGGGGCGATATTGCTGAGATGACTAAAGTTCCCAATCGCAAAAGCATTTGGGAAAATGAAAATATGTCTATTCGAAAAGTTCTCGACCTCCAGACCAGTCTGCCTTATCAAGACGACACACGGTCCCCGATCCTGTGGCTGGGAGACAGTTTCTCACGCATCTACCAAACCGATGAGCCCACCAGTTCCGGCATCATTGCACAAGTGGCCTACCGACTCAATCGCCCCTTGACCTCCTTGGTCAATGATGGCGGGGCATCGACGGTTGTGCGTCAATTGTTGTCACGTCGGGGCGATCTACTGCGGGAAAAAAAATTGGTGGTGTGGACGTTTGTGGAACGGGACTTGAGATTTGGCGCAAAGGGCTGGCAAATAGTGGATTTACCTGCTCAGTAATCCAATTTACATATTGGAAAGAGCCTCGATATTACCGGAAATCCCCCCTGTGCTGGTCATTGTGAATGATGCCGAAAATGCGAACCCTCAATTAGCCCAATTTAGGGATAACCTGAACATCACTTTGGCCAAGTCCTTCACCAGCACACTTGACACCGCCAGAAAAAACCTGTCGAAATACAAACAGCAAAAAGATCTCGCCCAAGGATTTGCCAATGCCAACGCCTATTCTATGAATTCGGCTACCTTACAAGGGTTTCAAAATTATTCACTCTTTGCCGTGGCTGCGGGACTTATGGTTGGCGTACAGGCGCCCAGCACCAGTTTAAGCTATTACAGTAAAATTGGCGATGAAATCACTCGAAAGGGAGATGTATATGCTGGTCTCGGAATAGGCATTACTTACTTCAATGTCGGCATCAATGCTGGGTTTCTAATGCCGGGCCTTTACGCTAATGCAAAATATGGAGGTGCAAAATTTAGTCGTAAAGGCTTTGGAATGGATTTTCAAATGATGGGCATGGGCCTCAATTACCGGTTGCTGGATACAAAGAGCCTGGTGGGCTTAATCAAGTGGCGTGGCATTTCCATCGGATCTGGCCTGTACATGCAAAGCAATAAAATCAATTTCTTAATCAAATCCGATACCATTCAAAATGCAATTCCGTTTGGAAAGGACTTGCTTGGGGCTGCGACCTCCAGTTCGGATTCTACCGTACGAAAAGTTTTTCTGGATCAACTGGGTTTTACCAACGACCCGGGCATTAATCTTATCCCCAGCTTTAACATGGGCCAAGAAGTTTCAACCGTTACTATTCCAGTTGATGCCGTAACTGCCGTCAGTGTTCTTTGGGGCCTGATAAATGTAACGGCCGGCGTGGGCTTTGACATGAATTTCGGATCGAATAAAATCGTACTGGAAGGTTTGGCCAAGGCCACTATCAAGACCGATACAACCAAGGCGAAATTCAATCCCGCCGATGTCAAAATAGATGGCAGCAGCAATAATGGACCGTCCTTTGCTCGACTGCGCGTCATGAGCGGACTCGGTATAGGCGTAGGTCCAGTTAAACTGGATATTCCCATAATGTATTACGTGTCCAGCGGGTTGGCTTTTGGTGTAA
>JAYSRH010000235.1:0-3992 GCA_043721115.1 Fibrobacteria bacterium
TAAGCGGAAGGCGAGATCTAATCCATTCTTGATGACTTTGGCATTGGCCCGGCCATGTGTAATAAGGCCGGTACCATTGAGTCCCAGCAACATCGCTGCGCCAAAATTGGCGTAATCCCAATCCTGGTGAAATTGTTTCCCAGCCGGAGTCTCAATTTTTCCAAAAGTTTTAAGATGGTATTCGTAGAAGCCTTCCATCAATTTCAGCACCACATTGCCGGTATAGCCAGGCGTCACCACAACATCCGGCGCATCATTCATCAAGTCGCGGCCTTCCACATTGCCAATGAAGTTGATGGGTGCTTGTTTCAAGAGCTGATGGGCTTCTTGCAACACCTCAGTGCCTTTTTTTTCTTCTTCACCCATATTCAGCAAACCTACGGTAGGGTTTTGCGACCGAGCATTTCTTCCGAATAAATACTGCCGCAAATACCAAAGGCCACCAAAGTGCTGGCTTTTTCATCCACATTGGCACCGCAATCGAGCAGGGTGACTTTTTTTCCGAAAGAAGGCACGTCGCACGCGATGGCGGGACGAGGAATCCCTCCGACGCGGCCGAGAACCATCAGGCACGCAGCCATCATGGCGCCGGAATTTCCCGCACTAATACTGGCATGGGCCAAACCCGCTTTTTGCAGGCTGACGCAAGTCATTAATCCGGAATTTTGTTTGGTCTTGAGAACAACTGTGGGCGAATCACCCATGGCTACGATATCGGGCGCATGTACGATTTCCATGCCCGCGCCATCGTACCCAAATGCAGCTAACTGGGATTTAATGACATCCTCGGGGCCGACCAGCAGTATCTGGAATTTCCCCTGGTTTTCTTTGGCCGCGAGTATGGCACCTTCAACGATAGCCACAGGTGCATTATCGCCACCCATGGCATCCAAGGCAACTTTGATCACGGTTTAGGCCTTATTCGACCGGCTGGCGGACTTCCATACCCGCGTAATAGCCGCAATTTGCGCAAACACGATGCGAGATCTTGATCTGTCCACAATGCGAACATTTCGCGACCGCAGGAGCTGTCAATTTCCAATGCGTTTTACGCTTGTCACGACGGGCTGTTGATGTTTTTCGCTTAGGTACTGCCATTTTCGACTCCAGTCAAAGTTACGTCCAAATCAATCGAGATTCACATCTCCCGAACTTCTTAGCCCGCCGCTCCATTGGAGTCATGCGGATTTTTAAGATCCTTGAGTTTAGCCCACCTGGGATCCACCCTATCCTTTTTAACCGCCTCTGCCTGGAATGCTTGACGGTTGCATTGTAAGCAACGGTCTTTATCATCCAGTGAAGGCAGCGGATGCAAATTGTAGTTGAGAATAATCTGCTCGGCAATTGGATGTTCCAGCGGAATATCCAGAATATCAGGCCCTACCTGAGCCAAATATTCTTCAACGCCTAAGTCCTCATTCTCTTCCCACTTAAGTCCCTGCGTCTCTTTCTTCTCTACAAGCAATCTCAGCTTGACCTGAAAGGCCCCGGTGAGCTTGTCAAGGCATCTTCCACAGTCCAAGGTGATAGACCCACGGATGACCATCTCATAGAGATGGCTCGTTACCGTTGGAATCGACTTGACTTTAGCCGTAAGTTCACCGCCACAGCCTAGATCGACCAGTTCCGGAAAATCCTCGCTTTTGGCTTGGAGTGTGAACTCCGTAGGCACATTGCCTGTTGTATTTAGAGAGAGTAGCAAAACGAGGGATAAAGTAAGAAGAACGGGCGAAAACCGTCAATTAATAGGAGCCGATTTCTTTTATATTTACCTGTCGACCTGCCCATTTTTGGCCCTGAAGGCGAGCCTGATGCATTTTTCCCCAATTTCCCTTTTTTTGGGGGTGGCCAATGCCATCTATGCGGTCTTGAATTTAAAGCTTTTACAGGGTTTGGGAAATTTGGCCCGACCGACTTCTAATGGGCAACCAGGGACTTCTAATGGGCTGTCAGGTTTAACGTCCCCATTGGTAACAATTCTTATCGCCGCTCGAAATGAGGAGTTGCGTATTTCCAAATGCCTCGATTGCCTCATGGTCCAAGATTATCAAGCTGACCGGCTTCAAATCATTATTGTCGATGATCGGTCCACGGACAAAACCGCCGAAGTCCTAAATGGGTATGCGGACCGTTGGCCCGACCGCCTGACTGTGGTAAAAGTGACCGAAACCAGACCCGGCCTTAGCCCAAAAAAATATGCCTTGAGTGTGGGGATGGAACAGGCAACTGGGGAACTTATTCTGACTACAGATGCGGATTGCGTTCTGTCCAAATCCTGGGTGTCCACTATCGTGTCGGAATTCGCACCCAATACTGGGCTGGTTTTGGGCATGACCAGTTATTACTCTATCGGCCCTAAAAGTATGGCTTGGGGCGTTCAAGCCCTTGAATTCATTTCTTACGGGATAGTGGCGTCGGCGCTCATAGGCCTACGCTTCCCCATTCACGGTAATGCCAACAATATTGCGTACCGGCGTAAAGTGTATGCAGAAGCGGCCGGCTTTGCCACGCATGCGAATATTGTAAGCGGGGACGATGACTTTCTCATCCAATCCATTCATAAATTAGGCCGCTGGAAAATCCGATTTTCCATTCATCCTCAAAGCCAAGTGGAAACAGAACCGCCCTTATCCTTGCATCAGTTTTGGGAACAAAGAAAACGTTGGGCCAGCAAATGCAGTTTTTATGAACCCAAACAAGCCCTCTTTCTTGCTGGAATTTTCGCGTATTATTCACTTATCCCCGCCTGCATTGTGCTGGGACTATTCAACAAAACGTATCTCGTGATGGGCCTAGCCAGCTTTTTCATCAAGACCGGTATGGACTATCTGGTCATGCGCCGTGGTCTAAAAATTTTTTCAAAGGATGAATTACTACACTGGTTTCCGATAACCTGTCTGGTCCATATCCCCGTAATCCTCGCTGCAGTACTGGTAGGCAGTTTCGGTGATTTTACTTGGAAGGGACAACGCGTCAAGCGGAAACTGTAGTTGCTTTTCCCAGTTTGGGACGGGCTACTCCACTGTTACCGTAGCTTTGGCGATACCGGTTTTTTCCAATCCAATTTTATGCGCTGCCGCTGGGGAAAGGTCCAGAATGCGACTTGATGAAAAAGGACCTCGATCATTTACTTCTACAATAACGCTTTTCCCATTCTCAAGATTTGTGACTTTTACCTTGGCATGGAATGGCAAGGAGCGATGGGCTGCAGTGAAGGCATTCTTGTTGAACAACTCTCCACTGGCTGTTTTACGACCGTGGAATTTATCGGCATAAAAGGAAACCATGCCCGTCTCCGTGTATCCTGCCGGGCGGGGACGGGTGGCGGAGGGATAGCCGCTCATACCACGATCATATCCAGGTCTAACGGGTGTTTTATGCGATGCACAGCCTATCCAAAATAGGCAAGCCAGACCGGCTAAAACCGGCCTAAGGCCCTGATTAATACTGATCCACATTATCGTAGCCGTTGTCCAATTCTTCCTTGGTCTTGCCCTCTGGCACGATGGTGGAACTGTCCACGACTGGTGTGGACTCCGGGGAAGGGTGTGAGCCGCCTTCTCCAGAATAGCCATGGCCATAATGGTCCGAGTTGGGGTTGGGCTTACCCTGAATGGGTGGGGTACCAATTGCAGCTGGAGTCGCCACTGCCGGTGCCCCCGGTTTCGGCTGTACGGTTTTTTGGCGCGGCTGAATGCCAGCGGCAGCCAATTTGGCATCCGCCAGTGTAAAATAGGGTGTTTTCGGATACAGCTCACGAACCAAGGAATAGGCATTAACGGCGGAATCGCGGGAACCGACCACTTTTTCTTCCCCGCGGTTCAATTGGTCATAAATCATGGCAATCACAAATTGGGCTTTAGCGGCTTCATGCGTTTTTCCGTAAACGGATACCACCTTGGCATAAGCGGGAACAACGGTGGCAATGAGATCTCCACCTCCAAAGCGCAATGCTTCCGCTTCCAAAAAGATTTTATGGGCCAAATCTTCCT
>JAYSRH010000236.1:0-10670 GCA_043721115.1 Fibrobacteria bacterium
AGGGTAGAGGCTATGGCTGCGCGGGGCCGTGGGCTGTGGGGCTTGCTGTAAAAGTGGAAAATAACATCGACCCAAAAATGGAACCCTCGTGGAAAGCCAAACTCAAAGGCGAGTTCACCAAGCCCTATTTCATTGAGCTGCGTCGATTTCTACTCGAGGAAAAGCAACGGGGAGAGGTCCTCTACCCAGCGGGATCATTTATTTTCAATGCCTTTGCCAAGACACACTTTGATGCCGTCAAAGTAGTGATACTCGGTCAAGATCCGTATCACGGTCCCGGCCAAGCGCATGGACTTTGTTTTTCCGTATTGCGGGGTGTTAAGCCGCCGCCAAGCCTAATGAATATCTTCAAGGAAATGCAAACCGATGTCGGATGCACTGTTCCCAATCACGGCAACCTTGAGTCCTGGGCTACCCAAGGCGTATTGCTGTTGAACTCCGTTTTGACCGTGCGGGCTGGCCAGGCGGCATCCCATCATGGAAAAGGCTGGGAGGCTTTTACCGATGCCGTGATCCAATCTCTCAATGCTGAAAAAAAAGGCCTGGTATTTCTCCTCTGGGGCAAACCAGCCCAACAGAAAGGCGCCATCATCGATGCCAAGCGCCACCATGTCTTAACCGCACCCCATCCGTCGCCCTTTTCCGCGCATACAGGCTTTTTGGGATGCCGACATTTTTCGCAAACGAATAAATTATTACTGGCTTCGGGACAAGCAGCAATTGATTGGCAGTTGCCATTGGTTTAGGATTGTCCGCCTGGTATTCTGAGTGGCTTGCCACTACATTTAGGTCACTATGAAGAATTTTAGGAATCAATGAAAGACGCACTACTTGCCGAATATGATTTTGTTGTGATTGGTGCTGGGCCCGGAGGCTTGTTGGCAGCCCTGAATTTGGGGTTGGCTAATTCCACTGGCTCGACTTCTCAAATAGCTGGAAGCAAGCCACGCGCTTACAGAATCGCCTTGCTGGACAAACGCGACCCGTGGCGCGAACCCGTTTCTTGCGCAGAGGCCGTATCCGCCAAAGGCTTGCGGGAGTTGGTCCCCAAGGTAGAGCCAGGTTGGATTCGCGGTCCCATCGACGGTGTCCATTTCATCGCTCCAAACGGCACAGCTGTTGTATTCGACAGTCCTGGCAGCGGACTTTTGATCGATCGAGCCCTCATGCACAAGCAGTTGGCGGAGCAGTGTCAAAAGCAGGGCGTACATTGCAATTTCCGCGCGCGGGCCGTGACGGTTTCGCCGTATGCAGGTGGCTACCGGACCGTTGCCTATGCAGGAGATTTTTCCGGTGAAATTAAGGCGCGCGTTGTCCTTGACGCCAGTGGTCCCGGACTCGGTTTTGGTCAAGGTGAGAAAATCGTACAGGGTGATTTTGACGTGGAGCCAGCGCTCTTTGCTTTAGTCCGGGGGCTAAAATATCCCACCAATTACATTCAAATGTTTTTCGGAAAATGCTATGCGCCAGGTGGTTATGCCTGGTTATTTCCCCGAGACCGGGAAGTGGCGAATGTCGGGCTTGTCATTGGCAAACGGTTTGCCAAAGAGGCCCCAGCGCGTAAAACCATGCAGACTTTTTTAGCCCAAGTCTATCCTGGTGCCACAATCGAGACGCTGCACGGAGGCGTCATCCCATGTGGCTATACGCACCAACCTATGGCCGTAGAAAACTTGTTCAAAGTTGGCGATGCCGCGAATATGGTCAATCCCATCAGTCGTGCCGGTATTCTGGAAGCCATGCAAGGCGGGAAACTGGCAGCGCAGGCCGCACTCAAAGTGATTGAACTAGATACGGAATCGCAAAAGCAGCAGCATTACATCGGGTATAAGCAGGCTTGGGATGCGGCGTATGGACATGCCAATATGCGGATTCATAAGGCCAAGGGTCCGTTTTCCGAGGTCAAAGATGAAACCTTTAATAAGGCAGCGCTCAAGCTGGCGCGCATTCCCGCAAATAAAAGAAGCATGACACGCATTTTCCTGACCACCCTTTGGGCCTCGCCGTCGCTTATCTGGAAAATGCGGAGCCTAATCTCCCGTAAGCCTTAAGTTTCCGGCAGGCAAATATTGTCGTACTTGGAGAAGTCGAGCCACTCGACCTTTTCCTCTCCCTGAATCAGAATATCGGCTGCTTCGGCTGGACCTTCGGAACCGGCTGCATAGTTTGGAAATTTGTCACCCATGGGTTGCACTGGCCAGTTCTTGAAAAGTGGATCCAGGTATTTCCAAGAGAGCTCGGTTTCATCGGAGCGGACGAAAAGTGTCGGATCCCCGGAAATCGAATCCATCAGCAGGCGCTCATACGCATCCGCACTGGTGTCAAAATGGTCGCTGTAGCAAAAGTTCATGGACGTATCGGACAGTTCAAAACTTTGACCGGGATTCTTGCTGGTCAATTCCAAGAGAATGGCTTCCTGAGGCTGAATTTTAAAGACGATACGGTTGTTTTTAACTGGCACTTGCTTGCTGTTGAAAAGAGTCTTGGGAAGGTGCTTGAAGGTGATGACCACTTCCGTCCCTTTGCGGCCAAGTCGTTTTCCTGATCGCAAATAAAAGGGGACACCGGCCCAACGATTGTTGTCGATATTCATCCTAAGCGCCACAAAAGTTTCCGTACTGGTATCCTTGGCTACGCCTTTCTCTTGGCGATAGCCAACGACCGGGGCCTCTTTAATGGTACCGGGCCCATATTGGCCGCGTATGGCGGGAGGCGGCACGGCCTGTAAATCCAGCGGGCGTAGGCTTCGCAGCACTTTGACCTTTTCATCCCTAATGGCGTCAGCGGACAAGGACACGGGCGGTTCCATGGTCACTAAGCAAAAGATTTGCATCAGATGATTTTGGATCATATCCCTTAATAGACCGCTATTGTCGTAGTATTCCGCCCGGTCCTCGGCCCCCAAAAGTTCCGAGGAGCTGATTTGTACATGCTCGATATAATGGTGGTTCCACAGAGGTTCAAATACGGAGTTGGCAAATCGAAATACCAGGAGATTTTGTACTGCCTCTTTGCCCAAATAATGATCGATGCGGTAGATCTGTTTTTCCCGAAAGCATGCCAACAGGTTTTCGTTCAGGGCCGTGGCGGTTTCGATGTCTCGACCATAGGGCTTTTCTACTACCAGGCGGCTCCAATGGGGGACCTGGGGTCCATGAATCATGCCACCCTTTTTGAGGGCCGCGGCTACTTCGGCATAGCCGCCCGGGGGAATGGCCAGATAGAAGAGATAGTTGGGAGGGATTCCCGTGTCCTGGCAGATTTGATCACAGGTTTCTTTGAGCTTCTGGATTCCCGATGGGCTATAATCGGTTTGCAGGTACAGAAAATGTTTTTCAAACTCGGAAGGATACTTACCCATGGAGAGGAGTTGCTTCGGCTCCATGGGCTTGCGTCCCACACCGATGATTCTGAAATTGGCCGGCAGCAGCTTCTTAAACATCAAATTTCCAAGCGCGGGAAACAGTTTGCGTTTGGCCAAATCACCGGAACCGCCAAAAATGATGATGAGGCAATCATCCGGGCAGCGGCCCTTGGAATGAAAGAAGTTGGAGGTACTCCGGCTTTTATCTTCAGTGGTCATTGCCATGGAACATTCCCGGGTTGGTGTCCGAGAAAATTATAAATTTCTAGCCCTGGTCCTCGAGCAAATCGGAAAACTTGCAATATGAAAAAAACGACTTTTCGAACTGCATTGGAGTCTGCCTGGAAAAAGCGCACGGCCCTCCGGGAGAAAACTACAGCTTTGAGAATCTTAAATGGTGCGGCATCCGGTACGCCCGGACTCATCGTCGACAAATTTGGGGATTACTTGGTTGTCTACGCCTATGACAAGGATTTGCGGGAACGTTATGGCGATTTCCCTAGCGATCTAACCGAAGTATGCGGCGCGCGCGGCATTGCCCTTAAGGACCGCAGTACCAAGGGTGAAGAGGGGAGGGAAGGGGGCCGGGCCCTGATTGGGGATGTTCCAGAGACTGTGGAAGTGCGCGAAGGGGTATTGAAATTCCTCGTCCATTTGCAGCACCCCCGAAACGTGGGTCTGTTTCTGGATACCCGTCCACTTCGAGAGAGTTTGTTGGATCATTGTCGGCATCATGAAGTTCTCAATCTGTTCAGCTATTCCTGTTCGCTGGGAGTGGCGGCGTCATTTCGAAACCAAGGTGCCGTTGTGAATGTGGATATTTCGGCGCGTTATTTGGGATGGGGAAAAGAGAATACCACAGCGAATGGTTTGGATCCGGAGGCGACAAAATTTCTGAGAATGGATGCGGAAAAATATTTGGATTGGGCGGGCAAGAAAGGCCTTTCCTACGACGTCATCATTCTGGATCCCCCAAGCTTTTCACGTTCTAAAACCGGGACATATAGTTTTGAGGACGATTATTTCCGTTTGTTGGAAAAGTGCGCCTTGGCCATCCGGCCCGGGGGTAGAATTCATGCTTTAACTAATTTTGGCCAGATTACACAAGATCAGTTTCATAGTCGCATAATTGAATCTTTGACTAAGGCTGGCCGGCCGCCCACCAAATTTAGCCCCATGGCCTTACCGGAAGATTTTGATGGGGCGGGCTCGGCCGAATCAGGTGAAGCCGTGACAGGTCAGACGGTTCCAAATGGAATGAAAGGCAGCGCGGTGGAGGGCACCTTGATTGCCTGTGAAGCGGTTTTGCCCTGAAGGTCGACGGCAGCGCAAACGCCAAATTTCGGGTAATCGCGCCACTTTAACTTTGTGATATTTTACTTTGGGTAACTTTAACCCCCTATTTTCACAATTGAAAAACGGGTTGTTTCACTTCGATTAGTTACTTTGGGTTTGGCTGTGAGAGGAATCCATGTCCTACCAGGTTACCCTAAATTCCAGAAACGTCCTAGTGCCTATAGCGCTTTCTGGCCGCGATGGGGAGCGATTGACGGGCGCTATTGCTAAACTGGATACAGCCACAGCATTGCTCATTCAAGTATCCGCAAACGGAACCTTCACTCAAGAATTCTTTCCTTTAAAAATCGATCAGCTTTCGTCCAAAGCCTACTTAGGAGAAGAATGGGAACTGATTGCGCAAAAAACCAGCCAGGGTTTGCACGTTTATTATTTAGGTGTCCCCGACTCGTTTTTTTCTGAGGAGGTCACAAAGCCAGCTGCGCGATCCCTTTCAATCCAAGTGGTCGGTACGTCTCCATTGACGGGGCGTGAGTCCTTTTCCGGCGGCGAAGATATCGCTTTACAATCTCAAGTAGTATCTCCGCTCATTCCCGGATTCCTCAACTTGAGCGAACTTTTTTTCCCCACTTTATTGCCACAAAATTTCATTGCCAACAATACTCTGGATGTTTTCGAGTTTCAGGATAAAAGGCAGTTGGTTCTGATGACCGACTTGCAAATGGATGCCGCCGCGCGCATTCCAGTGAGTTTGGAAAAACATTGGGAACCCAATAATTGGATTCAAGCAGTGGTGGAAAACGTGGCGCCGAACGTGTATTTCACCATCCGGGGGGGATGTTTCTATACCCGCAGTCGTAAAATAACCCATTGGTTTGGCGGTTCCATCGGCTTGGAAGAAAAAAACTTCCGAGCCGCGGCCATGGAAAAAATTCGCACCATGGGTGGTGGTGAAAACGGCGCCTGGGTGTTCTGGCTGGAACCACACGGTTCGGACGCATTGGACCCTGTCGTTTTGTCGCAGGTCTTCAATGACGCAAAAAAGGTTAAGAGTGGGCAGGACCGGCGCATTTCCGTTAGGCACCCCATCTTACACCGACTGCTGGCTCACCGGAACGCCAGTACTCTTTCCAGTCCGGAATTGGTTTCGCTATCTGGATTGCCTGCGCGGCAAAGCGTGGCCGCGCTGTCACAGATGGCCCGCATTTTAACCGACTTTCAAGCCGATTTGCAAAATGCTAGATGGGAACCGGCCCATGCTATTTGGTCACAGTTGCCCAATACCGCGGCGCCACAAGGTGGATTGGAAGGGGCCATCAAAGAGTTGTACCAAACTCATGGGGAAGTTCTTCGGGCATTGGAATCCCTTTTTGAAAAGACTTATGGGTATTCCGCTTGGGATGCAGTGGGCGAGCCCTTGCGCCAGGCTTTGGTTGGGTATTTGGCTGAAATGTCCAGGGAAACTCTCGGTGTACTTGGACTTAAAGGGTTCGAACAAGCTGGACCTCAATGAGCTTTATCGTATTGTCCAATAGCACTCGGGTCATATTGCCATTGCGCACTCGTTTGCAAACGCCCGTGCGGTTGCCTGTGTTGGCTGGTGTAATGATATCGCAGGCGAAGTCCTCCGGGCATTGTTTACAATCGTTCATCGAATTGGGAGCATCCGGATTGCCGCGACCCTTTCGCGGAGAGCGATGGTGTTATGAGTGGCGCAGTGATGGAGAAAACCTGCTAGCCTGTTGGCTGGGTTTTCCCAATGTTTTTTTTTCAGGAGGGATTGATCCGACTTTGCGTGTGGCTGTTGAAGCGATGGGTCACTTTGGGAAAGACAAAGGAAGCCTTGAATCCCTTTCCCGTATCGCCATCACCATCAAAAATGGGGAGCTACTTACCGGGACTCAGGAGGTGGCCTGGATGCCTGAAAATTCACCCAAACCGTATTCGATTATTTAGTTCATCCGCCCCATTTTTTGCCATTACATTTTTTCCTTCAATTTCAGGGCGAAGGCATTACGGGGATTGATTGCCAAAATACGGTCCACGGCTTCCTTGGCCTGGTCGGGCATGCCCATCGCTTGAAAAGTGACAGCCAACCCCCCAAGCGCCAAAATCTTTTGCTTTTCCGTCACGTCCCCGGCTGCCAACGTTTTCCCATAAGCCATATTGGCTTCCGCTGTTTTATGCAAATCGTTGAAATCATCTGCTGCTCGCAAGCGCTCGACCGCTGTGGCGGGCCATGTACGGGTTTCCACCATGGTCATGAGCTTGGCGATCCTTTCAGCGGATATTTTCGAGTTGACTTGTTTTGTGGCTACAGGTTGTTCGACTTCAATGTTGGCTTTTACAACGGGAGGTTTCGGTGTCTGCCGTACTTCCACAGGAGTCGGTTTAGGAGGTGGCGCTACAGGTTTGGCCTCGGGTGGAAGGGCGGCAGCAACTGGAGTAGGCTCGGGAACGGATTGTGGCCCCAGATTCGAAGGTAAAGAATTGTCTTGAACCGGTGGAGGAGGAGCGGTCACAGCCTGTGCTTCAGGAGAGGTCGTGGACTTTCGTAAGAAAAGGAAAAGCCCGCCCAAGCAGAGCAGCAAAAGCAAACCACCTACAGCAGCCAATGTAATCATCAGCTTTGCCCGGGGAGAGAGCCCTTTTGGTTCGGGAATGAAAATACCAGTTCGATTTTCTCCCGCGCCTTTAAATCCGAACTGGGTAAAGCCGCCTGTGGCATTTCCGCCTGCCATGTCCAATGGGTCTCTTTCCAAAGAGGAAATGCTGACAGCTATAGGCTTGTCAGGTATAGGTTTAATTGGCTCCGCTTTCTTTTTGGGTTTAACAGGTTCAGCAAAGAGCGGAGGCTGCGAACCAAACAACGTTCCCGAGGAAGCCAGGCTCTTGGAATCTTCCATTGAGCTTGGAAAGACGGGCGTGCCAAATAAAGTGTCCGGACTTGACTTGGCTACGACAGGCTTGGCTTGAGGTTTTACTGGAACCTCTGGGGTGGCGAATTCGCTGAAAAAGGTGTCGTTTCCAGAGGCGGGTGCTTGGGTTAGCCCCATCAAAGTAGGTTCTTTTCCGGATGAGTTGTACTCTTTATGCATCGCGGCTGGTGCCACAGCCACTTGAAGCTCGACGGGCTTTTGGATAGGGGAGCGGACGTTTCGCTCCTGCAGCCGTTGCATGGCAGATTTCAAATCCCAAAGTGCGTCGGAAAAATTACTCGCTTCCTGAAATCGGTCCTCAGGCTTGGGTTGCAGCGCCTTGGCCAGGAAGGAGGCAATTTCTTTATCTAAACCTCGTGTTTCTTGAAGCGTTTGTGCGGAATTCGAAGCTGGGTTTTCACCTTTAACCAATCGATACAGTAACCCGGCCACAGCAAACAGATCGGTACTTGGATAGCTTAAGAAACTGCCTTGGCTTGAGGCTTCTGGTGCTCGATAACCGCGGTATTCATTTCGCCAAGGCATGGATTCAGGAGTCATTTCTACAGCATGCAAGGCCCGTGGATCCCAGTCGCAAAGTTTTGCCGTGAGTGGCCCTACAATGAGATTACCGGGATGAATGTTAAGGTGTCGCGTCTTTTCGTGAAGGGTCGCAAGTCCTTGAGATACCTGCCATAAGAGCTCAATACCTCTGGGGTAATAGTTGCTATCCGAGCGCGCTAATTTCAGCCATTCCTCAAAAGTTTGGCCTTCGGCATATGCTCGGGCGACGAAAACTGAACCCATTTCCTCCTGAACATCTAGGCAAGCACAAATGTTATCGTGCTCAATTTCCGTCATGGCCGCTGCCTTTAGGAAAAAATCCGGTGACTCCAACAACCGCGTGGACACGTCAGTTCGATAGCACTTTACGGCTATTTTTTGTCCGCCAATTCCGCTGTTGGCCAAGTAAACATGTCCCGATGGGGACTCGCCCAAAAGTCCTTCAACTACATATTTATTGGCGATTACTTCACCTACAGCGTATTGTGGGTTTGCGCTCATGGATACACCTCTTAAGAAAGCAGAAATTTTCAGCTCTGGTCAGCCAAAAGTATACATTTTCCCTTTGTAGCTTTCCCTCTTTCTGAGCCGGATTAACGGGTTTTTTAATATATTTTGCAAGGTTATGTCTGGGAAAACCCCGTCCTTGCGAGGGTCGTAAGGGTAGAGACCAAAAGGCTCGACCTGTAGGAGCAAGTATTGGCTTTTCAAAAGGCGCAATTTCATTTCCTATTCCTTAAAGTCTGTTGGCTGTGTTTGATTATTTCTGCCAGCGCCTTGGCGCGGGGTAAGGATAAAGATTTCAGCGAAGACTCTTTGCAAGCTATGGTCAGTCGTGAACCCGACAATTCCGACCTTTGGATTCGCCTGGGAACCTTGGCGGCAAAAGGGAATCAGGTCGATTTGGCGAAAGGCTATTTTGATGAAGGCATAAAAGTTTCGGGTAATTCCGGCAAGTCGATATTGGACGTAGGCATTTTGTGGCTCTCCCTGGGGCGAGTGCGCAATAGTCTGCCGTACTTAATGCCAAATTTGGCGCATCTTGATCCCGTTCATTTGGATCAATTGCAGTTTGGATTGGAGAAGGAGAAACTTTTTGCCGCTCAGTTGCTGGCGCTGCGCAACCTTGGCATGATGACAAAATCCTATCAGCCGGTAAACCAAAAAACCGCCATGCTGGCCTTTCGCCAAGGAGATCTGACTTTATGCTATTCCATTCTGAACCACTTTGCGGATCAACTGGATCAGGAAGGGGCGACCAATCTTCTCCTGATTAGTTTCTTCATCAACGGAAATATCGAACAAAAAACCCTTAATTACTTTTTGAAAAAATTTCCAATGGCGGAGGTGATCGCTCTGGTCCACCTCAACTTCGCGCAACAAGGCAAGTGGAGTCCGGTTAAAGACTATCTCAAAAAAGAGTCGAAATCACTCAGTTACCGCGACTATTATCATCTCATTTTGGCAATGCAGGCCGCCTCGGAAGATCGCAATGAGGACGCGGTGGAACACTATTTGCAGGCCCAGCAAACTCCGTGGGAACATTTACGGGCAGTTGTTGATGTGGACTTTTACAGGTTGTATGCCAGTACGGGAAATAAATTCAAGGCAGACCAAATTTGGGACAATCTGAAAGAAGAATATCAGAACAAGGATCCGGAAATACAGGAGTTTATGGCACTCCAACTTCAAAGCCTGGGTTATGAAAAGCAATCCAAATATTTTTTCCGGGTTGTGCTGCGGCGCAGACCAGGAAATATTGCGGCTGTTAAAGGCCTATGGGATGACTTGATCGGGAACGAGGATTTCCAAACACTTACGGACAATTTGAAGACCATGCTCGATCGCGATCCGCTTTCCTGCGATGCGAATGTTTTGGCCATGAATTACCATTATGCTCAAAAAAACGAACAGGAATTATTGCCGTATGCCCGCAATGCAACCATTTACTGCTATGAAGCCTTGGAACCCTATTTTATCTTGGGAACAACATTATTGAATCTGAGCAGGCCGGATGAAGCCCGTATATATTTCGCAAACTTTGTTCGTAAAGGCGGCGACGCCAATCGGGTCCCTGTCAGCCTACGACAATAAGCCATTTTTTAACAAGGAAATGGCAAAGCCAGCATCCTGCCATAACTCCTAGCGTATCCGCCGCCCAATCAAGGCTGCTGGCTTCACGCATCGGCACAAACATCTGGTGTATTTCATCGCTGGCTCCGTAAAGGATTCCTACCATCGGCCCAAATCGATCGCTAAAATTTCCCACAGCTCCGGACTCACGTAAACTATTTAGAAGCCAATGTCCGGATTGTATGTTACGCAGGTGTAAGCGACTAGAGATGAGGCAACCCAAGACAGCGTAGGCCATAAAATGAATGACTTTGTCGCTCATCGTGAAATCCGGAAGCTTGACTTCATCACCGGACAAGCTGGACAAATAAAACAAAATGCCCATGTATGCTGAAGCAGGCAACCAGGATAGGGCAACTTTTCGGGAGGGACTCATCGATGGTCTTCCACCTCTA
>JAYSRH010000237.1:0-10664 GCA_043721115.1 Fibrobacteria bacterium
TATCACTTGCGACTCCGATGGGAAGATCGATCACTTTATCGGACAAGGTGAAATGACACGCAGTATGCCCGTGCATGCACTTAAACCGGACGAGCCCTATTACCTTGGTGTTTATTTGGTCGGGGCCTATCAGGAGATTCTGGGTGACTTGCACAATCTGTTCGGCGATACGAATGCGGTGCACATAACGTGTCGCGGCAAGGAAGGCTATAGCATTGATCAGGTTATCGACGGGGAGTCGGTTGCTGATGTACTGGATTATGTTCAGTTCAGCGACAAAAACTTGGTTCGAACCATGGAAGCGTGGGTGTCCGCTTCCGTCAAAGAGGGCAAAATTACCCAGCAAGAAGGCCGGGAGTTTTTAGCAATCTATCGGTCCGGCTTGTACGGCTATACCTATCTGGAATAGCCGCCAACCTTTAGGTGTAATTGCGTCGCATTAAGCGCGCACAATTCCATCAGCGTAGATACCGCGCCTGTAAGAGTCCCAATTGCAAATTTGCAGGCAGGTCTATAGTGCGCTCTTGCGCATCGGTTTTTATTGTCCCCTGAAAGACCCGCTTACCCGAAAGGGTGTACAACTCCACGCTGCTATAACCTCGTGGTAAGGTCAACGCATTACCAGAGGCTAATGGAATTACCATTCCTCTTTTGTCCGCGGGAGGTTGAATGGCCGTCGGCAACACAGGAACGGGTGTAGACGGTAAACACTTGCCGACATATTCCAATCGTCCAATCTTTGTCGAGGTACTGGAATTGAACCAACCCGCATAATTGAGATAGTACAATGCGCCATCGGGACCTAGTTGCAGTCCAAGCATGGAATTTTGACCTGGAATAGCGGTCGGAAAATCCTGAAGATCCGTAACTCTTGTTAGTCCCGTATCGACACTCGCAACCTTCAACCAGTTTTTAGAAAATTCACCAACAATCCATTTCCCGTTAAAATGTGGAGGGAGCTTAATGGTGGAAGGATTGCTTCCGTCATAACGGTATACGGGACCCGATATGGCACACGTTCCCCCACCTTGGGGTAACAGGGGTGTAAAGTTCGGTTGTTTGCTTTCCGGCAGTATGGCTCCATGAGCTGGTGGGAGCTTCTGTACACCGGTATTCAATGGGGACGTATTCATTGGGCTGTTTACGTCCCATTTCACATTTAAGCTCTTATCATTGGCATAATCCCATTTGACATAAGCCTGGTTGGCTCCCACAAAATAGGGCCAGCCCATAAAACCCGGCGCCTTGATAAGGTTGAATTCATCATTGCCGGCCGGTCCCCGATCGGCCTGGACATTTCCCGCATCTGGTCCAATATCTCCCCAGGAAAGCCAACCTGTATACGGATCCACATTAATGGTATAGGGATTGCGATGGCCCATAGTATAGAGTTCAGGTAGAATTTTAGATTGGTCGGTAGCCCCATAATATCCAGATGCCGTATAGAATTCACGGAGATTCCCGGTTGGAATGGTATAAGTCCTACCTGCACCAAAGGTCGGTGTGGCTGCATCCGGAAAACCTATGGGCTTAATCCGCAGGATTTTTCCCCGGAAGTCCATGGTATTTGCTGAGCCTGCCTGATTGTCAGACACAAAGGTGCGTTCATCGGTCACAGAAAATTGGTCGGAATTGGTTTTGTTATTGCCTGCTGATACAAATAGATTACCAAAAGCATCCCATGCCAACGCACCACCTTGATGACAGCAGATTTCATAGCTCCAAGGCATATCCAAAATGGTTTTGACTGTAGCCATATCCAAAGTCCAATCTGGATTGACATGGACACGCGAAAGACGATTCACCTTTGGAGTAGTCGGAGCCCACATAAAAAAGAGCCACCGATTCGTCGCAAAATTGGGGTCCGGGATAACAAATCGCAAACCCAATTCATTTTGATTATACACCGCAAAGGTGCCCATTTTCTTGATGGAGCCGTCCAGATCAATCATTTTCATGACTCCAGTTCCACGCTCCGTAAAAAAGACACGTCCGTCCTTGCCGATGCTCATACCCACGGGTTCAGACAAGGTGGGATCCTTGGCAGTATTTACCAGCACTACATCTTTAAAATCCGCTGCCACCAAATCAGCGCAACCCGGATAACTGAAAGCAGCTTCACTTCGACCCAGGAATACCGCCAACAAAAAACCTGGGATAAACCAAAGGTTTTTCCTGAAGAACATATCGATTCGCATGATGTTAATCCCCTTTTAAACTGGAAAAAGAATTGTAAATGTCACAAGTCCACTTTGAGGGCCCGCATAGGCACCTGTACCAATGATTAATTAACCACAAAAACATCTAAATAGCGTGTACAAATTCAGCAAGCTACCTTGCCATAATGGCCAAAAACTAGAAGTTCCCTATTGCCAGGGGCTATACTTGAACCATGATTCAAGACCACTTGTTAGTTAGAAAAGATGGGCTGGAATTAACCCTTGTTCTTGCTTGGTCTCCCGGCAAGCGAAGTCTGGTTATGCCATTTTATGGAGGCCAAGTCCATCCTGAATCTGGAAAGCATTTTCAAAGCGTTGGCGAAGCCCAGGAAACCCTAAAGCTCACCTTTGACCGGGTTGAGCTGTTGAAACGGGTCATGCAGTGACTTAGATTACCCCTATGTGTTATGGGTTTTATCCAGTCCAAGGAACAGAAGGGGGCACCGATTGGGTGGACCGCGGCGAATTTTTCCGTCTGGAACGCGAGGGGAAAATCGTCATTCGCAAGGATGGCTTTCACTATGCCAAAGACACGGTTGGCGCAGTACTTTTCCAGGACCATCGCTTCCAAACTCGGCCCTTACGCTGGGACTTGGTGCCGCGTGATTTCCTTTATGGCGAACCCACATTATCTCTTGCCCAAGTCCTTAAAAAGAAAAATTCCCGCTCCAAAAATCCTTTAACCGGCAAGTCATGGGGCTTTGACTCCTACAATGCCCGTGTCGAAACAATCCGCTCATTGGCCTCATTCAAGAAACCTTGGCAGGAAGGCCTGCGATGTGTTCTGCCAAGCCATGCGTTTAAGGAGCGCCCAAATATGGATGGCGCACCGGCGGAATTCAAAGGCAAAGAATACAAGGTCAAATTGGACGGGACCTATTATTTAGGAGCCGTTTATGACACCTGGGTGCGCAATGCAGAAAGACTCGACTCCTGCGCTATTATCACCATGAGCAGCCGCGGAAACGCTAAAATCGAGGGAATATGGCATGAACGTATTCCCCTAATATTGACTGAACAGGAAGCCTTGCGCTGGTTGGACCCGAAAACCAGTCCTGAGGAAGCTTTACAGCTATGTAGGGCACTGCATGAGGAAAGAATGGAAATTGTCGAGGTAGATAAAAAACCGGCCGATCCTAGGTCGGAAAGCCAGCAAGGCAATCTATTCCTCTAACAGCCTGGGGTAAAATCGGCAAAACAAAAAAACCCCAACCGAAGTTGAGGTTTTTTTGGGTACTGAAGGGATTGAACCTTCGACCCGCTGATTAAGAGTCAGCTGCTCTACCAACTGAGCTAAGCACCCGAAGGGGTCTAAATTAACACCATTGGATTATTTTTTCAATTGTTTAGCTTCAGGATCGCATGCGAGAAGGTGTAGCCATTTACAATCCCATCATTCCTCACGAGGAAGGCTATTTAGCCCATCTGCAGTTGGAAAGGCGATTAAGCCCGGAAACCGTTTCCGCCTACCGCTCAGATTTGAATTTATTTGTGCGGCACGCCCGGAAAAATATGGACAGGGATTTGATTCCCGATGACCTGAATCTCAATAATCTGAGGGCGTTCATCCAGAGTCTGATCGATCTGGGATTTGCCGCCACCAGTATTTCCCGATATATCTCGACGCTAAAAAGCTACGCCACTTTTCTTGCCGATGAAGACCTCCTTGCCATTGATCCCACGGTTGGTCTGGAAGGACCACGGCAACAGAAATACAAACCGGCGAGCCTCACCAGGGCGGAAATCGAATCACTATACGCCTCCTTGGAGCATTCCGTAAATCTGGAGGCCAAGGGATCGTGGCGCAACCTCTGTATGGTGGAACTGTTGTATGGATTGGGTTTAAGGATATCGGAAGCGATTGGTTTAAAACTGGATCAGGTAAAGACTCAAGATGGAATTGTCTTAGTCCAAGGTAAAGGCAGCAAACAGCGCATGGTTCCCCTTGGTTCAAAAGTGGCCCAGACCCTGAAAAATTATTTGCACTTGGAGAGGGATGCCTCGCGAACCACCTCCGACACTCTTCTACTTAATCGATTTGGAAAACCACTTTCGCGCATGGGCGCATGGAAAATCGTCCGCGCCATATGCGAAACTGCTGAGATTAAAACGCCCGTGTCTCCGCATACTTTTCGCCATTCTTTTGCTACCCATCTTATCGATGCCGGCGCCGATTTGCGCTCCGTGCAGGAAATGTTGGGTCATGCTGATATCAGCACCACACAGATCTATACACATTTGGATGCCGCTTACTTACAGGAAGTTCACAAAAGTTTCCATCCTAGAAACCAATTGGTGTGAAATAAGGGAAGTGGGCAAGGCGCAGTTGGAATTGGTACTATTTAACCATAAATGTCTACACTAACTAAGCCAAAGGAACTGAAGAATGTCCGATCTTGGAAATTTAGCGGATCTGGCCGGATTGTTTGAGAATCTTGCTGATGTTCAGTTCTGGATTAAGGATAAAGACGGTCGATTCCTAGCCGCGAACAAAGCCTTTCTCAATCATTTTGGTATGAAATCATTTACTGAAATGCAAGGGAAGACGGACTTGGATATTTCACCCGGTCACCTGGCTCGCGAGTATATGCAGGACGATAAGGCAGTGCTCCATGCCAACGCTACAATGCCGGAAAAAATGGAATTGGTGCAGGAAAAAGACCAAAGTTTAAATTGGTACGCTACTACTAAAACACCGCTGCGCGATGGAAAAGCCCAAATCATTGGGACGGCAGGCATTACACGCCGAATCCTTCCGGTGCAAGATGCAAAAAATCCGCTACATGGAATGGACCAAGCTATTGATCACATTCATCGCAAATACAGTGACCATTTAACTGTCGTTGGTTTGGCAAAAATCGCCGGCCTATCCATCGTTCATTTTGAAAGAAAGTTTCGTAAAATCTTGCGCGAAACACCACTCAAATACTTAAATCGAATTAGAATCCGCGCGGCCTGCGGGCTGTTGCTCCACACCGACTTAAGTATTGGGCAAATAGCGATCCAATGCGGCTTTTCAGATCAGAGCTATTTTACCAAACGATTTTACAGTCACCTTCGTATTAGGCCATTCGATTACCGGAAAAAATACGGCTAACCTGTGGAGCTTCCCTTCTGATGGCTTCAACCAAAAATTCCTATGGGGTTACTTTTTTAGTCTAGGACGAGTCCCTGATTAGTGGAGGAGTGGTTTATGCCGGCATTTTCATTTTCACATTTATCCATTTTCACGATCACGGCCTCGGTCCTATTTTTGGCACCGTTACAGATCCAAAGTCAGACCATACATATTACGGGTCGTGTGATAGATAGCATCAATCGTGAACCCGTACCGGGTGCTACTGTAAAATGGAATGACGGTATGCCTGCCGCTACAACTACGACTACGACAGATGCCCAAGGATTTTTCACGCTTAGCGGCCCGGTTACCGCACTCGCAATGGATTCTACTTCTCTGATCCATTTTTTCCCACCCTATCTTTCGGCAGGACATTTTCGGTTTGCCACAAAAAAGTCTCCGCAAACCGTTACGGTAACTTTTTTCAACACGCAGGGAAAAACACTTTCCACTCTCAAGTATAAATTCACTCGAGTGGGCTGGCAGGATTTGATCATTACACCAGAAATGAATGGACTTTTTCTTGGATTCGTTGCCGTGCAAAGCGAATCAGAAACTTATTGTTTTAAGGTCCTGCATCAGAAAAATCCCATCCTCCTATCCACTGCTGCCTTTCTTACGAAAACACGAAAGGTTACAGCCAGGTTAGTGGCAGGCATTGTAAATGTTTCCCAACCCCAACTCAATCCAGGTTCGGCGGTCGCCACTAGCGATTCCATGAACGTGGGTGATATTGTACTGGGTTATCCAATGCGCCAAACCATTGGTGTAGGCGCACGCATGCCCTGGGGAACGACCACGCTATTCGACGGTTCGCAAGGTAGGACAGACGCAACCGCTGAATTACAACTCAAATGGAAGGACTGGCCGCGATTTTCTACACCTTCCCCCATCATGTTTCGCATCGCTCGGGATCCCCAATTCCTAAGCGATACCAACCACGTTACCTTGCAAAGCTGTTGCAATACCAACTGGGGCTATGACGATATTCAAGCGACTGTAGGTCTTTTTCAAGATGCTCAGATCCACGTTGAATTTATCGGCATGGGCGCCTATGACACTCCCGCTTATGACCCAGTGACTCCAAACGCCAACGCCACCGATCCATTTGCCGCAGGACAGCCCGGTTACATCAACAGTGGGGTGTACATAGCCAGCCGATATGAAATTCAGATCCAATCATGGTCGACGACTTCTACCAGTATCCCCGGCACACATGATATGGGTGCAATTGTCGATCAGTTCACGCCAACAGCGAATCAGAATAAGGCCAATGGTACTTGGCAGGCATTTGATATCACGTATCGAAGCGCACGATTTACTGGGTCAACCATGACCACTGCTCCCTACATGACGGTATGGTGGAACGGTACGATGGTACACAATAACCTACTGCTAGGGGCTGGAGCCTCTGGTCTTACAAACCATAGTGGAGAGGAGCATTTTGGATCCAAGCTTGTATGGACTTAAGCTGCAAAGCGAGGGCAGAGACGTGCGCTTCCGCAAAGTTTGGATTAAAAAGTTGACTTTACCAACAGCTCAAACCAACCTAGGATTCTAATTTTTGGAATTTAAAAGGGTAGACTTTTCGATATGTTCCGCCGCGAAGTCTCGCGGCGTTGAAAAGTCTAAAGAGTCAACTTGCCGAGGAATTAAGGAAGGACACACACTTTTTTGGTGAACATTTTGCTCCCAGATTTGGCATCCACAAAATAAACACCGGGACGCAAGTTATTAAAGCGCTGTTCGCCTGCACCCATTCCGGACTTCTGATCTAGCTTACTTCCCGTTATATCCCGCAATGCAACGGAATAAGCGGAAGGAAACGCGGACAACACAGAAATAGTTGCGCCGGTGGATTTGATGTTAAGGAAATTGTTCACCTTGCCGTGCAACATTGAATGAACCGTAGACGCGTCGAGTACTTCAATTGCATTAACCTTGGCATGTTGGGCAATATTGGTAAAGGAAATTGAAATTGCTCCTGTCGTCACCGTGACTGGATATTCCTTAATCGAAGCGACATTGCCGCCGACTTCAGCGAAAATGTCATAGTTTTCTGCCACAGTGACATCGTTTATAGCAATGTTAAAAACGCGACCCCCGACGAAGAACCACGGTGCATATATCTCAGCCATATGCAATCGCACCATATAACTGCCATCGGGTACAGTAAAATCATATTTCAAAGGATCACGAGCTGGATCAAACCAGCGTTCGGTTTGATAGAGAGTGCTTTCGTCGGTCAAGGAAATCATTTCACCTGTTACATATGTATCTCCACCAGTGTAGTGGCTATCAGCTTCCCACTCCATTCCTTTGGAGTCCGTGAAAGCCGGTCCGCCACAATTTATGCGGTAGGGTGGAGCCGTAACCTGGGCGGTAGGTGCCGTAACGGCACCCAGAAGCAAGGCGGCTGCCCCAAAAAGAGCGGATTTAGAATAAAATAAAGATTTCATATTGCCTTTCATGCAAACGCAAACTGCGTCGGAATCCAAATGTGGTCTATTGCGGTACTATCAAAACAAAATAGCTCTCAAACGATAGATAATATTTATGCCCGAATCCAACCATTTGCCAGTAATAATTACGCGGATTCATGTATGAAATCCGCACAGCGCAATATGGATTGCGAAAGGCCATTATGTGCTGGTGAAAGCCAGTGTCCACCGTCCCATATTTGCCAAATAGTCCCTATATTCTAAAGACAGTTGGGTAGTCAGTAAGACCAAAGAAGTTGGGCAAAGAGGTAAATACATGATGAAAAAAAATGAGGGGATCCCGTTTTCACAGGATCCCCTCATTGGTCGGGATGGCGGGATTCGAACCCACGACCACCTGAACCCCATTCAGGTACTCTACCAGACTGAGCCACATCCCGTTACCAATTTTTCGGTCGAAGGGCGTAAAGTTACCAAAACCGCTCGCTTTCCGTCAATGAAATACAACCTGAGTGAAAGGAGCGAATGAACTTGTCTGCATTCTGTCATTTCGGAGCCCAACTGGCTCGGATTTCGCCGCCAAGCAAATTAATTTTAGCCCCTTGAGTTCACCGAATTTCTCGGCATTAGTATCCTGCATGAATGATCGACCAAAGGAACAGCGTGTTACAAATCTCGACACTTGAAAAGCACCGGCAACAGTACCATCCCAAAGTTCCCACCTCGCTACGGCATGGCATTGCCAAGGTGCAAGTTGTCGAGGGCCCTGCGGCTGAGGCAGCGAAAGATCAGGATCTGATCTGGAAGAGCTTTCCCCATACCTACGGCAAGCCGATTTTAAGTTTTCGAGCTGCGAATGAAAACAGCACCGCTGCCAAACCGCTCCGAGTTGGCGTGGTGCTCTCTGGAGGCCAAGCCCCCGGAGGTCATAATGTTATCGCTGGAATATTTGACAGCATCCGTGCCATCCATCCTGATAGTCAGCTGTACGGATTTCTAGCGGGACCAGGCGGACTGGAGAAAGGCAAATATCAAATTATCACGGCCGAAATTATGGACGCGTATCGAAACACCGGTGGATTTGACATCATTGGTTCAGGCCGGACCAAGCTGGAAACCACTGAACAATTTGACCGCTGCATTGAAGTGATCAAGCGGTTGGAATTGAATGCCGTAGTCATTATCGGCGGGGACGACTCCAATACCAATGCCGCTATCTTGGCCGAATACCTACAGGGCAAAGGATTGACCACCTCCGTTATCGGCGTGCCCAAAACCATCGATGGCGACCTAAAAAATTCGTACATCCCTATTTCTTTTGGTTTTGACACGGCCGTTAAGACCTATTCCGAACTCATTGGAAATATTGCCCGTGATGCTGGATCGGCTAAGAAGTACTGGCATTTCGTGAAACTGATGGGGCGTTCCGCTAGTCATATTGCCCTGGAAGCCGGCCTGCAAACCCATGCGAATGTAACCTTGATTTCTGAAGAAGTCGAGAAGAGCAATCTAAGTCTGGAACAAATCGTGGCAGATATTGCACGGGTGATTTCTGCGCGCGCTGCCGCCGGAAAAAACTATGGCGTCGTCCTCATCCCGGAAGGACTGATTGAATTTATTCCATCTTTCAAAAAATTAATCGGCACCCTCAACGATTTGCTTTCCAAGCATGAAGCGACCTTTGCGAAATTAGAATCACTCGCCGCCAAGATTACTGCAATGACCGATTGGCTCACGGACGATCTTAAAGGCACGTTTGCTTCACTGCCACAGAATATCCAAATGCAACTCCTTTTGGATCGCGATCCCCACGGTAACGTACAGGTTTCCTTAATTGAAACCGATGCGTTGCTCGCTGAATTAGTCGGACGAAAACTCAAAAGTTCCCCGGAATTTTCAGGTAAGTTCGCCAGCCAGCGGCATTTCTTTGGCTATGAAGGCCGGGCTGCAGCCCCATCTAATTTCGACGCAGATTATTGTTATAGCCTAGGCTGCGTGGCCGCGGTTTTGGTTCGTTCCGGAAAAACCGGCTACATGGCTTCCATCCGTGGAGTGTCCAAGGGCATTGACCAATGGGCTGCGGGAGGCATTCCCATCACCATGCTTTTCAACATGGAAACGCGCCATGGACATCTAAAACCTGTGATTCAAAAGGCCCTAGTGGACCTAGCAGGTCCTGCATTTCGAGCCCTGAAAGCCAGTCAGGCCAAATGGGAGCTAGAAGATGCCTTTATTTATCCTGGCCCCATACAATATTTTGGCCCGACAGAAGTTTGCGATGCCATTACCAAAACCTTAGAGCTTGAACAGGGTTAACTCCCTTTCGTATCACGAGTTCCACGAAAATTGGCGTTTTTAAACGGTTTTCAACAAAATCTGTTGATTAGTTGTTGAGATCTGGATATATTCCTAAAAAGCTCTATGAAATGTCCTTTCTGTAATTGTGAAGAAGATAAAGTGGTGGACTCCCGAAGTAGCCGCGAGGGAAAGGCTATACGCCGTCGCAGAGAATGTCTGAGCTGCAGTCAACGGTATACAACCTATGAATACGTGGAAACCATTCCGTTAACCATTGTTAAGGCAGATGGTCGTCGTGAACCCTATGACCGCCAGAAAATCCTATCTGGGCTGCATATGGCTTGCAAAAAGCGACCCATTTCCGTTGAGACAATCGAGCAGATGGTCGATAGTATTGAGAATCAAATCCAGGGAATGGCTGAAGGCGAAATCAGCAGCAAAACCATCGGTGAGCTCACGATGAAAGGCCTATTTCCGGTTGATGAAGTCGCTTATATCCGCTTCGCTTCGGTTTATCGGAAGTTCCAAGAGATCAAGGAGTTTCTATCCGAGATCAGCGAAATGAAGCAAAGCTATACCTGATTCTAG
>JAYSRH010000238.1:0-10652 GCA_043721115.1 Fibrobacteria bacterium
CCTCCTTTGAATCCGGAACATTTGATTTGACCATTCTGTCCAGTGTATTGATTCTGTACCGCAAAGAAGAAGACCAAATCAATCTACTCAGCGAGGTAAAAAGAATCCTAAATAAAGATGGCGTTTTTGTATTAATCGTTTGGAATGACAGTTGGATGCTAAAGCAATCAATAAGGCTTTCGAGATTTCTGGGAACGCTTTTCAAACAAAATCTGCCAACGGATTTTATGGGCGTACACTTTTCGCACCGTGAAATTGCAGCGTTATCGAAAAAAGTTGGCCTTCGCATTGAAGAGAAATTGGACACCGGGCATTTGTATGGAATTCTTGAAAGCGTAAGGTATCTTAGTTTCAATAAGTATAATCGTGTTTTTGGGAGTGTAGAGAGTGAGGCGAAAGTGGAACGGCCTCAATCCATCCTACGTGATCTGCAAGATCAAGCAGGCAAATTGCGTTTGTTAACGTCAATGTTCTATGCAATGGGTCGGCTTTTCCCATCACTTTTCAGCATGTATACCATATATGTCTTGAAGAAGGATTGAAGCGTTACAAATGGAAAAGCCATTCTCAGTGAAACCTGAGCAGGAACCGTTGGATTATTACGAAGGCTTGAACCCCTTGGTTCTAAAAATGGTGCCGCTCTCTTCAATCCGCATTCTAGAAGTTGGCTGCGCCAAAGGAAAGCTTGGAGCTGCAATCAAGAAGCGAAATTCGAATGCATACTATATCGGGATTGAACTTTTTCAAGAAGCCGCGGAATTTGCCAGGAAGGTAATAGATAGGGTTTTCGTTTCTGATGTGGAGCAATTTGATTGGAACAGGCTGGATGGAGAACAATTTGATTGTATAATATTTGCCGATGTACTAGAACATTTGGTTGATCCTTCAGCTGTTTTCCGGAAGGCCACAGCTTTACTTTCTTCAGGTGGTAACGTGGTATGTTGTATTCCTAACGTAGGCCATTGGTCCGTAATCGCAAACCTTATTCGGGGAGAGTGGAATTATACTGAAACCGGTCTGATGGATCGTACCCACCTCCGGTTTTTTACAATGTCAAACTTTAAGTCCTTTCTCAAGGATTGTGGATTCGAATCCATCGATGAGGAGCGTTGGTTTACGGAAATAGAGTTACAAAACGCATTTTTTCCATTGTTGCAAGCACTGAAAGTAGATCCACGGGTTTTTGTAAATCAAGCCACCACTATCCAGTTTGTTTTAAGAGTCCAGCGGATCAATAAAGCGAATTTTTCATATTCCATGGACAGGATGCAAGTGGGTCTTGATACTACATTTTCCAATAAATCCATCGCCATCATCATAACTGCCAACAATAGTATAGGGTTGACGCGGGAATGCCTGGATTCGATTCGTAATTCCATTTATAGATCGTATCCCCTTGAGGTTATAGTTGTCGATGACGCATCAACTGATGGCACGGCAGATTTATTGGTTGATGCAATGAAGGAATATAGTTGGTTACATTCTGTTCAATGTGAAAGGCCCATAGGCTTTGCTCGGGCCAGAAACCGTGGGGCATCCATTGCAAATGCAGAATATTTGATTTTCATGGATGGAAATTCCGTTTTCCAAACAAAAACTGTGGAAAAAATGATTAAACTCTTCAATGATTTACACGTGGGCTTAGTCAGTCCTCAACTTAGTGATTCTGATGGACGGCTTTTAAATTCAGGTATTGTTTTTACGCCTGATGCTCATCCAATCTTATTACCCGTATCAACTAATCAGGAAAAAGAAAATCGTAATTTTGTAAGGGAGCTTCCTGCAGTTTTAGCGCCTGGAATGATGATTAAGAGAAATTTGTTCAACGAGCTAGAGGGGTTTTCCACGGTCGGCCCAATTTTCTATGCCGACTTGGATTTTTGTTTTAAGGTGAGAAGCAAAGGCCTAGGTATCATGCACCAAACGGAAAGCACCATAATCTATTTAGATTCTGCTTTTTCAAGTTCCCAATCTATGACTGAAGATGAAAGTCAATTGAGTAGGAAAATATTTATTCAAAATTGGAAAGATCTTTTCCTAAGGGAGCTTAGGGAAGACCCTATATTCTATCTCCAGGGTAAGGAATATCGATGCAATTGAATCTGGAAGGCCTTCTAAAAAAAAGCCACTCATTGGATAATCGGCATGCGGGTCAGCCATGTTACATACTTGGAAGTGGGCCGTCCATTAAATCCCAGAATTTAAAATTGCTCAAGGATGAAGTGAAAATTGCAGTGAACTGGTTTCAAAATCATCCGGATTGCGTTGCCATTGATCCACAGTATTGGGTAATTGCCGATCCCAATGCCCAGGAGTCTCACGAACATTTTCTCGATCCGTTACTCAATTTCATGTTGGAAAACAATTTTCGGCCCAAGCTTTTTATGCCCATAAACAGTTTAAATTATTTTGCGACGGAAACAGGAGCTGGTTTTCTTGATTTGCACTTCTTCGCTTACGATCGTGGCCGGACCTTGTTGGAAAAACTGGATTTTTGCAAAACTATTCCGGAATTCGGACAGAATGTGGTCATTCCTGCTCTTATGCTTGCATTATACCTGGGTTGCAATCCAATTTATCTAATTGGCTGCGATCACGATTGGTGGGCATGGACTAAGGAAAATTGGCTCAGTAATAATTTGGATCATTTTTACACGAAGGCTCCGCCCAAATCTGTATCTGAATTACATTCATTTGAAGATTTGCAGCGCACCATACGGGTTCAAAAATACCAGTACAATCAAATTAAGCACTATGCGGATTCACGATGTCTTTCCATTTTTAACGCCACTAACGGTGGCCATTTGGAAGTATTCCCTCGCGCGGATTTCAATCGGCTTTGGAATAATTCTAAATCGCTATACAATCCGATTTCTGGTTTAATCAATGGGGATAAGAGGCCGTCACCGGGCTATGGAAGCGCGGCCGTAAACTTGATGAACCAAGGGGATAATGCATCTGCTTTGGTGCTGATTGAAAGGGCCATAGTAGAAAACCACCATCATTCGGACCATGTCGTCGGTCTGGATTATTTACGCGCCCTTTGCCTAGCTCGCCTCGGTAGATTTTCTGAAGCCTTGAATTCGGCGCATACCTCAATGCTACGTGAACGGCATCTTAATCCAATTTGTGAAGATCTAGTCCAGGATTTGGAGCAAAAACTCGGATCGAGAATTTGATTTAGATAAAGGTTTTGCCAGGCATCCATCCTAAATGATAGACTTTGACCATACACGATAATGTAAAGGTCACTATCAGATAATGATTTCGGGACAGTTTACTTTGGTTCATGAAGCGATTATTTCCCAACTTCAGGTGGAGCCTGAATTACTTTGTTGTTCCATTAGGACGGAGGGTACTTGGAATTCCTTCAGTCGGCGGGAATTTTATAGGCATGTTCTTGCCTGGTCGGAAATATTTAGCGAGTCACTCGAACCGGGCAGTTTGATTTTATTTCTTAAGCGTCCGGACATCCATCTATTAAGTGCATATATCGGGGCGATGTGCGCGGGGGCCATTCCTGCACAGATGAGCTATGATCGATCAAAGCTCCGTGAAGAGGAATTTGCCAAAAAAATCAGTCATGCATTAGAAAGTACCCAAGCTCAAGCTGTATTTCATGATACTACAACGTCCCTTTTAAGTATTTTACCCATGGGAATCAAAAGTTTCACTCCTGCTTCCTTTAGGTATTCCCGCAATGGTCCTGTGTCTGTAAAAAATCACAAAGCGCTGGTGCAGTTTTCCTCTGGTTCTACAGGCCGACAAAAGGGGGTCGTGCTCAGCCATGCTGCTGTTCTGAATCAAGTCAGACATTATGCCGATTTATTGGTATTGGATCATCGAGACCGACTCATCACCTGGCTTCCACTGTATCACGATATGGGCTTGATAGCGTGCTATCTTATGCCCTTGATTATAGGAATTCCATTCTATCAAATGGACCCTTTCGAATGGATTGTTCAACCTGATATTCTTCTTGAAGCGATCGAGGCATTTCGGGGCACCATTTGTTATCTCCCGAATTTCGCGTATCATGTACTGGTTCGTAAGGGTAAAGACAGAGATTTAAGTTCCATGCGAATGTTCGTCAATTGCTCAGAGCCGGCCAAGTGGAAAACGCATGAGGCGTTTCTGCTTCGTTTCCCCTCCGTTAAGCCGGAGATGCTGACGGTATGCTACGCAATGGCCGAGAATACGTTTGCGGTAACCCAGTCCCATCCTTTGTTGACTGCTTTCGAAATAACTGCAGAGAGTGATCAGGAGCTGTCCTGTGGTCGTCCTATTACCGGAACTGAAATTTGCATTCTGGAGCCCAATTCAGTTGGGGAAGGAGAGATAGGAATAAAAGGGGATTGTTTGTTTGATCAGTTCACTGACGGCACCCGTCCCTTGGAAAACGGTTTCTACCGTACTGGAGATCTCGGCTATCTTCGCAAAGACGGAAGTCTAGTGGTGACAGGAAGGAAAAAGGACCTTATCATTGTGAATGGTAAAAATGTGTACCCCCAGGACGTGGAATACGTTGGGTCGGCTGTTGAGGGCATTTATCCTGGACGGATTGCCAGCTTTGGTGTTTTCGATGATTTGGTCGGGTCAGAAGCCCTATACATACTGGCCGAATCGGATGGGAGATTCCCTGTTCCAAAGCTCAAAGCAGCCATTCAGAAGGCCGTTTCCGATGAGCTTGGAATTGTTCCCAAGCGAGTGGAAATTTTGCCACATATGGAGCTCGCCAAAACCAGCAGTGGAAAGATTAGTCGTTCTCGAAACCGGGAGATTTTTCTCTCTGGAGGGATAAAACTACTATGATTGTCGCCGGTAACAGCCATGTTTCCATGTTCCGAGGGGGTCTATTGTTACCGGACCAAGGGAACCAGGAAGTAAAAATCCATTGGGTCGGCTCAATTCGGTTTGATCAGTTCCGTTCCGGTCATCCGGCTGCCGTTCAATTGAGTCGACTTTTTGAAGCCGAGAAAGATTGGAAATTTATTTGTATTGGAAATCACGATATCATGAATCTCTGTGAGGTCATGGCCAGGGACGGAAATGCTACAGCCTTCAACGACCTGATCACAGAAGCAATGGAAGTTTTCACCAAACTGAATGAAAATGGGCGTTTGGGTTGGTTGATTTGTATGCAACAAATTTACGAAAAGAACGGATTGACGGCGTCTTCAATCATGGAGGTTGCGAATCTGTTCAATTCCCGACTGGCAACATGGTGCAGGGTTCAGGATATCTTAGTAATCAATCCGGTTGATAAATACTCCAACGGTAATGGAATTCCAAAATCTGAATGGCTCCAACCTGATGGATTGCACCTCAACGGAGCAGCCGCCGGTTTTTACCTCAAGGAAATAGAAAAAGAGACGGGGCTGCGTGTGTCAGCAAAACGCGGGATTGGCGGGACAGTCCCGGACCTTAAGGTCAACAGCGAAGTCGAGTCCTTTTGTGCTCTGACTGCCGAGGAGCTTGGCCTACCTGTGCGGAATGCTTCTTCCATTCCTTTGACCACTGAAAACCTTTCCGCTGAAATTCTCAATAAGATCAATGCAAAATTGGCATTGCGTGGATTGGATTCGATTGAAGTGAACACCGATTTTGTTTCCGAAGGATTGTTGGATTCCCTGGATTTGGTCGAAGTCTATGATTTTTCTGCGACCTTGCTGGGTCCGAATATTAATTTCGATGTGGAATTGAGGTCACTTCCATCGGCGATGGCACTTGCAGACTTCTTGCTTGGAACAGAGAAACAGCCGCACCAATCCGGATTAAATGCAGGTTTTGACTTCTGCCAAGAGGATATTTTTAATTGTTTAAATGGGGAAGATCGAGGCGAGGTTGCATTAGCTGTATTGGCTGATAACCGCATCGCCAGCATGAGTTCTGATATTCACCGCCGGTTTGTTGAGTTGAACAGGACGATTTTTGGAAACGACAACGCACCGTATGGCATCTATTATTTCTTGTTGGCATTAGTTGAGGCACATGGGAAACGGTTCGCTCAAGCCATTGCCCTGGGAACCAATGCGATGCGTTCCTTTCATCCCTTCCATCCACCTAGAATGAAAACCTATCTGACTGCCTGGACGGATGGAAGGTTGCCTAATTTCATGGAAGCGGAAATTGCATTGCAGGCACGGAAAAATTCTGGAATGCCGCCTGTTTGGGAAAGACCTATTGATGACAATGTAATCCGCATTATTCCGAATCAATCTCCGGATCTTTCAGGGCAAAAGGACGGCCTTGAAGCGATTAGAAAAGGGGAGAAATATTTTTCAGAAGGTAGAATGGAAGATGCCAAACTCTGCTTTTGGCAGGCGTTGGAAGAAATAGGTATGAGCGATACAGTTCTCAATAACCTAGGCGCCGTTTTTTGGCAGGAAAAAAACGTAACAGATGCCTTGGGACATTTTCACCTAGCACTGGCATGGAATCCAAAAAACCGGGACGCAATTTTGAATCTTGCAGACGCTTTAGTTTCGCTGGGTAAACGAGACGACGCTAGGGCTATTGTGGATAAATTTTTGCCTTCGGAATTGGGAAATTACTAGCGACATCGGCCACAGGAAGAGTATATGGGTCTATCAATACATGGAAACCTTATTATCGCTGGATCCAGCGAGGATTTGCCAACTAGGCTTTTGAATGCAGAGTCTGCGGTAATGGATGGCAAAACGTCCGATGGAAGAACGCTTCTGGAGGATCTTGATAAGCAATTTCCTCGGAACCCGAAGATTCTGAACCTACTCGGATCGATTGCCAGGACTGATGGGAAATCGATGGAGGCATTGAAATATTTTTTACAAGCCCTTAAAGCCGATCCGGAAGATCGCATATCCATGTTGAATTTAGGCGATGTTCTTGAATCAACTGGCAAACTGGCTGAAGCGAACGATCTTTATTTTCATTTCCTTGACGGAAAACCGATTGATAATGAAGTGGTGAAAGCCCTGGTCAGAGTGGATGAGACATTTTATGACCAGATGCTCTCCAAATGTATCACCTCAGACCATACCTTCCGGAATCGAGATTTTGCGATTTCCATTATAGTATCCACCTATGCTTCAGCGGAGTTTATTCGTGAAGCCCTGGAAGATTTAACGTCACAAACTATCGCCGATCGATTGGAGATTATTGTCGTTGACGCTGCTTCTCCGCAAGACGAAAGAGGCGTGGTCAGGGAGTTCCAAAACCGCTATGACAATATACGGTACTTGCGCACTCCCATCCGTATAGGCATTTATCCGGCATGGAACTTGGCAATACGAGCTGCAACCGGTAAATACATTATGCCGTTTAGCACAAACGATCGGCTTGCACCGGATGCCTGCAGAAACCTACTGGCTGCCATTGAAGCGAGGCCGACTGTGGCATTGGTGTATGGCGACAGCCACCTTACGGATCTTCCACACCAAAAATTCGGACAGCATGTTCCCAGTGCGGAATACAACGGAGTGTTTCGGTGGCCGGAGTACAGTTATGAGTATTTACTTTATTCCTGTGGCATTGGTCCCCATCCACTTTGGCGGAGAAATGTTCATCGAGACGTAGGGTATTTCGATGGACGGTACAAGGCGATAGGCGATCAAGATTTCTGGTTACGGCTCGGTAGGTTGTACCCGTTTTATCACCTCCCAGTATACACGGGTTTGGCTTGGCTAACCAAGGATTCGCTTTCGGGTCAAGGTTCGTCCATGGAAGAAATCATCGACATCCACACCAAATACACTGCGGCATATAAGCAGTCAAAAATATTTTCTGAAAATGGAAATGTGAAGTGTAGCCCTTTGCAAACCGTGGAGCAGAGTTGGACTCCAGTTCCTGAACCCATTCCACCCGTTATACTTCCTGAATATTATGTCGTGACGGCCATTGTATCTACATACAATTCTGAATTTTACTTCAGGGGGTGCTTGCAAAATCTTGTTGAACAGACGCTATTTCAAGTGGGAAAGATGGAAATCATCGTGGTAGATAGTGGATCGACTCAGAATGAAGCAGGAATCGTGCGTGAGTTTCAGGCTTTGCATTCAAACATTGTATATATCCGCACGGAACGCGAGTCACTCTATGCGGCGTGGAACCGTATGGTTCTGGCCGCCCGGGGTCGATTCCTGGTCAATGCCAATACAGATGACCGCCAACGAAAAGATGCCTTCGAAATTATGGCTGGAGAATTAGATCTACGACCGGAAGGACTGGTCTATGCAGACGCTATTTTGACATCCATTCCCAATGAAACCTATACGACCACTGCTTCCCAAAAAGCGTGGGTTTTACCAGACTTCAATCTCCGCCAGGCTCTTGTAGATTGTCCTTATGGCTGTCTCGTCATGTGGCGGAGAAGTCTACATGCTGTTGCGGGCCTTTTCGATGAGGCCTATCGAATTGCCGGAGATTATGAATTCTTTTTAAAAGCATCCATTGTAAGCGGCGCTCATCATATACGGCAACCGCTTTGTCTCTACTTCGAATCCAGGAAAAATCTTTCATACCAAGACCCGGCGGAATGCAATCGAGAGGTCAACAAATTTCTACCGGAATATCGAATGAAACTTCCACTTAAATCCATTTACCCACATTTAGTCGAAATTGTTTCACCAAAAATTGCCGGTTTGGCAGAGATGGATTTGGGGAATCTTTTTATCAATCCCAATGGCAGGGTGGGATATCCGGAGGCCATCCATCATTATCGTCAAGCTGAGAAATTGCTGGGTCCTATGCCTGAAATCAGCAATAATATTGCTTTTGCCCTAGGGAAAATGGGCATGCAATCGGAAGCGGACAAGTTGCTGCGTAACACTATCGCCGAGTTTCCCGGCTTGGCGCAACACCTCGGTACCAACAACCAGTTTTTGGAGGCGATAATATATTTCGTTTTACCTGATTCCTTTCTGGATCGAATGCCAAAAGTCATTTTTGGAGCTCAACAGAGGGTGTCGCTATCCGAATACGAAGTAGGATCGACACAGGTGGCGATGAATGCGGAGTAACGGACATTCCGTTGATTGGTCTGTGGGCCAATTCGGAATAAATTTGATTGGATTCGCCACAGGTAATCTGGGTCTGGGCATTGCGCTTCGAAATACCGCAGCGCTTTTGGAAAGAAAAGGGATTCCATTTTGTGTTGTGGATGTGGATCCAGGTGGAGGCCGAATGGGCCATGACAGGACATTACAAAAATACATTGTGAGTCCTAGTCAAGAGTTGCCGCATCCGATTAATCTGTTCCATATGAATCCACCGGAAATTTATCTGGCTTTGCAAGAATCCAGCGGTGCGATTTTTGAATTTGAAAAAAAGATGAATGTGTGTGTTCCTTTTTGGGAGCTTCCTCTGCTTCCTCCGGTATGGGTTACGTTTCTGGAAAAAATGGACATGGTTTTGGCTCCCAGCCAATTCATGCGGCATGCTTTGGAGACTCAGCTGAATGGAATTCCTTGTCGCTATTTTCGCCAGGGCATTTACACGTTACCGGATGTGCAGGAAAATCGTATTCGGTGGAATTTGCCAACAGACAAGGTTGTCTTCATGTATTCCTTTGATATGGCCAGTGATGTTCCTCGGAAAAATCCAATGGGTGTATTAGATGCGTTCAGCCGGTGCGCGGAGGCGGATGGCAATGCGTTTTTTCTCCTGAAAACCAATAATCTTGAAATGAACAACAACACCATGGAGATTGGCCGATCTCTAAAAAGTATCGAGAATAGAATTCCAAATTTGCGTGTAATGCATGAGACGCTTGCGTATCCTGACCTTATAAGCCTCTATAAAAGTGTCGACGTTTTTGTATCCCTGCATCGTGGTGAAGGTTTGGGGCTGGGAATGATGGAGTCAATGGCCCTCGGAAAACCAGTGATTGCTACCGGCTGGTCCGGCAACATGGATTTTATGGATGATTCCAACTCGTGCCTTGTTGAATATAAGCTTGTTCCCGTAAATGCCAGTTCTGCCTACTTCGGATTGTTGGAAGGGGTAGAACAAAAATGGGCTGAACCCTCTACCACCCATGCAGGGAATTGGATGTCTAGGTTAATAACTGATGCAGAGTTTAGGAAATCGCTCGGTGAAACGGCGCGACAATCGATCCAAAAATTTGTGGAAGAGTCCTGGAAAGGAACCGTATTCGATGCCTTACGGGTCTTTTATGACAATAAGCGGAGTCCGCCTTTGCTTGGATTCGCTTCGACTACGACGGATCGCATATCGGGTGATTTGGCTGACTACTCCGTGGCTTTGCACAATCGCAACGACAGCTTAATGCTTCCTGGTGGCGATACTGTGGTACTGGAAAAGCTCAGTCAGAGCCTGCGAACCTCCGGCGTGGATACCCGGCTTTGCCTCACTGCCACCGAAGTCCTGGGTCCAAAAGATATAGTTCAATTAATGAATATTACGAGGGCCAAGGACACATACGAACAATTGTTAAACGCCAAACACCAGGCCAGACCCTCGGTTCTCATTTCCCTTTATGAAGATCTCGATCGATATCTCGTAGACGCTACCAAACTTGAAATGGTGTTTTTTCGACTTGCTGAGCAGAGAAAAATTATGCCTGTGGAGGACATATTCCTTGTTCCCAAAAAATTTGATCTTCCGATTCATCCTCTTCAGATGTCAGGTTGCAAAGATTTTGGAATTGGCGA
>JAYSRH010000239.1:0-3983 GCA_043721115.1 Fibrobacteria bacterium
CCGACAAAGGCAAGCTGCTGCCGCCCATGATCACCCTGCAAATATTGGGTGTCCTTACGCCATGGCCGCTTTTATGATTTCATAAACAAGCCGTTGGACCTGGACCGCAAAGGCGAAGAGTATTTTGAGTCCATGAATCGCGTGGTTGCCGGGGATTTCTTCTAATGGAAAAGCAGATACCGAGGGCGCGGTCATTTCTCGTAGAAGATATGCACGCCTTCCCATTTTTCGATTTGCTCCCAGGTACCGGCGTTGTCGTTGATCCAGGCATCGCAATGGGAGATGTAATAACGCAAAAGGTTGTCCATCAAATCATTGGGGATAAGCCGATGCGGGGGCACGCGATCCAGCATGGCCTTGAACAGCCGCGAAGCATCCTTGAAGCCTTTTTGGAAGTAGATCGCCAATGCCTTCTCCAACAAATCCCGTGTCTCATCCTTGAACCTCCGCACCTCGACGGGCTGATGCCCATAAATTTCATAGAGTTTAAGGTGGCGCGTGGACCCCTTCACCTGCACCATGTCGATCCACCGGTAATGGGTGGCATCCGGGTCCAGGTCCATGATGACATCCTCAGTGACAATGACCTCCAGGTTGTACATCTTGGTCTTGGCCTCCAAACGGGCAGCAATGTTGACCGCTTCCCCAATGACGGTTCGATCGAGTTTTTCAAAGGACCCGAAATTGCCTTGCATGACCTCACCCTTGGCAATGCCGATGCCGTTGCGGATCATGGGCTGATTCAGTCCGAACATCCGCTGATTGAATTTTTGCAGTTCAAGGCGCATGTCGATGGAGGCTTGGACGGCTTTGGCACCATTGGGAAAAACGCCCATGACGCAGTCGCCCATGATCTTGTCGACTTCACCGCCGTTTTGGACGATGGGATGCGTCATCATGGTGAAATATTGGTTGAGAAAGGTCTGGCGTTCGTAGGGGTTTAGGACCTCGGTGAGCTGGGTGAAATCGCGTATGTCGCAGAACATAATTGCTAGATTGCTGATGACGGGTTCGAAGAGCGAGGGATTTTTGCCGGCTCGGATTTCGTCGACGAGAGAGGGGCGGACGTAGATGCGGATGAGTTCTTCGCGGGATTTTAGGGCTTCGTATGATATTGCGTGATCAATGGCTTTTTGTCTCTCTTCTTCAGCTTTCAATAATGCAATTTTTGACTCCATAAGCTTTTTATGATAGCCCTCAATTATAGTCATGATTGTTGCCGAAACGATACCGGCCCAAAGAGCATTGACTTGTGCAGAAATACTTTCGTCAAGGAGTTTTGTTGTTCCTCCCACGGTTTGAAAAAAAACCAAAGTTGTTATTCCACAACCAACAAGCATGTGAACAGGAATCATCCAGGGCTTAGTAACTGTACCAAGAACAAAGAACATAAGAGTTTGCGAAGAAAAATGATAGGTGCTCACATTATTTTCAAGCATCCACCAAGTACTCTGAATTGGAAAAACCGCCGCCAGTATGGACTCCCAGGCAAGAATTCTCCAAACTGTTTGCTTTTTTATTCGATGAATGAAAAACAGGGATGCCATGAGCATGGCAATAACCAACCGACTCCGGAGCGAATCCCAATACCCTTGCGAGGACTCCAATGAATAAAAAAGAATCTCAGCTGGCGGTCCTATCCAAAAAAGGGCTGGTGCGAACCTCATTGAATAGGAGTAATCCAAATTAAATATGGACTTAGTGAATTTTAACACTGCTGAAAAGCGGCGACTTGCCTGCAGGGGCCACTGGGTATAGGTATCAAAAAGCATTGTGCGTTTCAATACATTCTAAGGCTGGCGACCATACCTGGCTAGGACAATTTAAGGGACATAGGAATGGGGCAAAAGGAGAATTAAGTGGAAATTACCAAAACCATGGCAATAGGCCATATCATGAAAAAACTTATCGAGGAAGGCATTACCGACTTTGATAAGGTCGCGGACACACTCCAGCAGCTCAAAGACCTCCAAAATCAAGAGGGGCTTTGGCCGTATGATAGATATACAGAATCAGGAAGCGATTCAGAGGCGTCAGTCATAACTGAGGCCACACAAGAAAAACAAGACTGCATTGTATGGTGCCTGAACCATTACTTGGCAATGAATCGCAATCCACGAGTCATTCAACGAGCAAAAGAAGCCTTGGAGAAATTTGGAACGGGATGTGGGACATCAGCAATTTCCGGCGGAATGAACTCACTTCATAAGGCTCTTGAGGTAAGAATCGCCAAAATGCTAAATAAAGAAAAGGCGATTTTATTTCCCACTGGGTATACGGCCAATCTTGGTGCCATATCGGCAATTGTCGGCAAGAATGACTTAATCCTTTTCGATCATGAATCGCATGCGAGTATTATTGATGGAAGTACTTTTTCGGGTAAAAAATGGCTGGCCTTCCACCATAATGATGTGGAAAATCTTGAAGCAAAACTGGCCCGGTATATACCAAAATATGAAAACATTTTCGTAATGATTGAATCCGCTTATTCAATGAGTGGAGATCTTGCGCCAATCAAAGAAATAGCAGCCTTGAAAAAGAAATACAAATTCATTTTATATGTCGATGAAGCGCACACTTTTGGTATGTATGGACCCAATGGATCTGGATACTGCGTGGAACAAGGTGTAGAGGATGAAGTGGATTTTATTATGTCCACCCTTTCAAAATCCACAGCTTCGGTGGGTGGCTTCATTGCAACCAAACGGAAATATTGCACCTTGATGCAGGCTTATTCCCGACCATACATTTTCCAAGCTTGTCTTTCACCAGCTGCAGCTGCGGCTGCATTGGCATCACTTGATGAAATATCAGAAAATCCCTCAATACTTGAGATACTTCATACAAAAACGGCATTTTTTCGTGGGAGACTAAAAGAAATTGGATTTGATCTTGGAGCCAGCCAAAGTCCCGCAGTTCCATTCTATGTCAAAGATCCCAAAATCCTTTTAAATATTTCCAAAGAGCTTTACGAGAATGGGATTTTTTCCGTTTCAGTAGCCTATCCAGCGGTTCCAATTGATAAAGGGAGAATACGATTCACTGTCAACTTATCGCATACTCAGGATCATTTGGAAAAAACAATAAGGATATTGGAAAAATTAGGCAAAAAATATCACTTGATTTGACAATCGAAATGGAGTGTTACTTATGAATTCAGATTCGGTATATAAAATATTACGGGACATTGTTACTTGTTTTTCGCAATTGGATACAACAATAATAAATTTACCTGAAATTATTTCTCCCAAAATTACATTAAATTCGCATGGACTGAACGTAGTGACTTTACCAGAAATTTTGGATGAATTTCAAATTCGCTTGCATGGAAAAGACTTGAAGCTCCAAGAAATTTTTGTTCCTGAAACAATAAATAGTTTGACAATCGGTGAGTTCGTAGAGAAATTAAACCAATCGATACATGGAAAGATAAAAAATCCAATTGTTGTCTATGTCGATGATGAAGAAGAAAATATTTTTATTTTTAGCAGAAAGTTTGGCAAACAAATCAATTTAAAAACATTTACCAACCCATTAAATGCATTGCGATTTATCCTAGACAACCCAGATGTAGGCCTAGTTATTACAGATGAGGTTATGCCTGGATTAACAGGTAATGAACTTTGCAATGAAGTTAAAAAGTTGAAACCATATATGAATTTTATTCTTATTACAGCCAATCCCCACGGTAATGCTGACTTGATGTATAATACATTAAGACAGAATAGATTTTTTGAATTTATTAATAAGCCAGTTGACTTTGAAAAAAACGGTGAGTATTACTTGGCAATGATTCAAGACTTACTGGGCTTAACTTAATGACCTGGAAACCTAGAACCTAAAAATAAGTTCAGGCACTAGTTTAAAATGGAACGCAGAATTAGAGTAAGCGTTCGGTGGACACATCCCTTTGAGGAGGCAAGCCACCTTGAAATCAAGGGCTTGATTACTGGATGACCAAATGATGTCTGATTATTGTGATT
>JAYSRH010000240.1:0-1601 GCA_043721115.1 Fibrobacteria bacterium
CTGGCACGCGTGGACGCATTGATGCTTTCGGGTGAAACGGCCACGGGCAAGTTTCCGGTGGAGGCTGTCCAGATGATGGATCGCATTATCCGCACCACGGAAAAAAATTTGGAAGAGGAAATTGTCGGTATTTCCCACCCGGAAACCATTGCTTTGGTTTGCGAGGCCGGCCAATATTTAAGCGGTATCAGTGGGGCCAAGGCTGTGGTGGCCATTAGCTCGTTTGGAACCACACCCCGTATACTCGCGACCTTCCGTGGCAATACGCCCGTAGTTGTCGCCTGTACGGAAGCGAATATCTACAACCGCAGTACCCTGTATTATGGTGTCGCACCCGTGATGGTCAAACCCGTGACGAATCCGGAGGATATTTTCCGACGCGTGGCTCTAGAGCTCAAGGGATTAGGCTTAGTTAAAAAGGGCGATGTATTGATTTTCGTATTTGGGCATCCCATCCATGCGCGCAAAGGCACCAACAGCATTCGCCGATGGGAAGTCGACTGACTGCTTACCTTGTACGCCAAGCGTCAATAAAGTAGAGTACCGCTGCTTAAATAAAGTCCGGTGGATTCAATGGTAATGGATGGGTGAATAGGTGCGCCGAGCCGAGACCTCTAGAAATCGGTCCTCTTCCGGACACCAACCCGTGAGTGCGCCGCCATAGACGCAACCCGTATCTAAGCCTTTAAAACGAGGAAGGTCGATCCTTCCCCGCTGGGCCCAATGGCCAAACACAATGGTTTTTTCTGGGGCGACGCAGTCATACCATGGGGGATCGTTTGGACTATGTAATTCCTCGCCTTTTCCATCCCAGGTACGAATCCGAACCAAAATTTGCTTGGACATATCTTTCATGTTGCTTTTTCCGGGCTCAAGGCCTGCGTGCACCAAAATGATATCCTCAAGTTCAAGGTAGGCGGGCCAAGAGGCGATGTAAGGCATCCAAATTTCCGATTCTGTTCCAAGGGAAGCGAGATAGTCCACATCTTTCAGGCTGCGCTGCGGAGCCGATTTCTGCGCAGCCCGAAGCATGATTTGATCGTGATTTCCAGTAACCACATTGGCTTTGAGGTCTTGTAATCGACGCAAAGTGCCGGGTACATCGGGCCCCTTGCCAACGACATCGCCTACTGAAAACAGGGCGTCTAAACCAGGTCTAAAACTGAACAGCTCTAAAAGGTCGTTCAGTTCATCCAGGCATCCATGTAAATCGCCGACAAAAAGTCGTCGGTTTTTAATTTGGGTGGTCATGATTCACCGATGAATATACATCCTGGCTCGGTAATTTTTAACTTCTTTGGGTATGAACCCAAGCAAAGACCTGGTCCACATTCTCAAACTGTTGGACGATGACAGCGCCACTGTGCGCGTGCATGTTTGGGATAAACTCCAAGCGAATCTCCCCGCTTGGGAGCCTGCCATCCGCGCCCGCTTAAGTGAGATCCCAGAAGTATCCCGCCAAAAAATTCTGGAATTGTTGGGGAATCGGGCTCGTACGGGATTCAGAGGCGCATGGCTGCATTGGCGTCAGCTACCGGAAGATATGCAAAAATTGGAATCGGCATTGTCCGGGCTTTCCCTTTTCCTTTCTGGAAAGGGAA
>JAYSRH010000241.1:0-3958 GCA_043721115.1 Fibrobacteria bacterium
AGCAAGCAACGAAAGCAGGCCATTAAGGCGGTCTACAGGCAAGCTGTTATGGGCTACTAGTAAGGTGTCTTGAATATCCATATGGTAATCGAGATGCAAAGCTTCGAGTGACTGACTGGTTCGGATAAGGTGATTGATTTCGGTAACGGACAGTGCCAAGGTATCGGATAGACTATCATCACTGCCAGGGGTAAAGAAATCACGTAATTTTGTTACGACCTGCACCTCGGCTTCCCGTGATACGGGTATCGTGACAAGTTCGATGGCCTGGGGTGCAACAAAGGCGCGTAATTGCTTGTACTGCATAGCCAACAATATGGCCAAGATAATTAGGAGAAAGGCAGGAAGGAAAAGTAAGAAAACCAGGAACGACCCTTTGAAAAAAGTAGGGTCCGATCCGGCAACAACTTCAGCTTTGGGTGATGGCAAAAATCAACTCTGATAATTTCAAGTGCGGCCTAAGGAAGGACCGCCTAATGGGTAGGCGAAGAGCCTTCAACCGAAGTGGTTTCAGCCTTTACAGGCGATTCAAAATCAGCGCTCTGACCGAATACGGGATCAACCTTTTCCCGGAACGATGTATCTGCCCAAGTAAAAAGCAAAAAGATAAGTAGAAAGGCAAAATTGGAAAGGAAGATGGTTATGTTCAAAAACTTATGGTCATAGCGCAAACCCATTAAATATAGGGCTATAATCGACGCCATCGTTGTGGCGACAAGCAGCACCACGCAAGTTTTTACGGCATGAAGATTAATCCAGTCAATGGAAAGCCGCTCAGCTGGAATACGCGAAATGGCGAGCATCAAAGCCGCCAGCACCAATAAACCAATATAGGTGCCCACAATAGTAGATTTAGGAATAGCATGTCCGGGTTGTTCCATGGTTTTCATCCAATGAGATAGAGGAGAGGAAACAAAAAGACCCAAACAAAATCAACTAGCGCCCAGTACATGGCCACGTTTTCGATTGGGGTAAAATAGCTTCGTGTAAATCGCGTTTGGCCGGATCGAATCAAGCACCACGCCATTAGACCCATTCCAATGAGTACATGCAGACCATGTAGGCCGGTCATAACAAAATAAAAGCTGTAGAAGATGTGGACAAATGGATCGTGGAACCCTTCTCCGTGAAATAGCTTCCCCGGAAGAGTGCCGTGATGAAACTTAGCCTTATACTCAAAAAACTTTACAAACAGGAATCCGGATGCAAAGAGTATACTAAGGATGAGATTTAACCGAACCGCATTCTGATCGGAACGTTGTGCCGCAATAACCGCCAATCCCATAGTGAGACCGCTGGTCAAAAGAAAAAAAGTGTTCACCGCACCCATATGCCAATTTAGGTGTTGCGAACCTTCCGCAAATGCCGCGGGGTGTAAGGTATGGAATATCAAAGCACCAACAAAAAGGGCTCCAAACATCATGATTTCAGAAGCCAAAAACAGCCACATTCCCGTCTTGGCAGATTCAAATTCCTGCTCAAGCGAATCAAAATGATGGGCGACTTCGTGTTCTTTTAATCCGGTGTGTGCAGTAGCCATTATGCTTTCTCCGTCTCAAAGGCATAAGGACCTTCGGTGACAACGGGTATTACCGTGAAATTATAAAGCACAGGAGGTGAATCGGCTTGCCATTCCAAGGTCTTGGCTCCCCATGGATTCTTTCCAGCGATCGCCCCCGTCTTCAAAGAAATCAGAAGGTTGATTAGAGCCATAAACAATCCGGTGGCTAGAATGACAATTCCAACGGTGGAAATCTGGTGATAAATCTGGAATTGATCCAGGTAATGGTAATAGCGTCGTGGGCTACCCTGTGAACCCATAATCAGCTGCACAAAAAAGGTCACATTGAAACCGATGAATACCAGGATGGCTGCAAAACGGCCCCAAAATTCGTTGTACATTTTACCCGTCATTTTTGGCCACCAATAATGGATTCCACCGATAAAGGCAATCATGGTGCTACCCATCGCCACATAATGGAAATGTGAAACAATAAAATATGTGTCATGGAGATGTATGTCCACAGAAAGAATACCCAGGATGATTCCGGTCAATCCACCGATCGTGAAGTTGAACAGAAACTGCAAGGCGTATAGCATTGGCGTTTTTAAATCGATGGAGCCTTTATACAGGGTGGCCGTCCAGTTAAAGACTTTAATGGCGGATGGCACTGCTGTGAAAAAGGTTAAGAAGGAGAATATGAAATCAGCCAGTTCTGATTGACCGGCCACAAACATATGATGCCCCCAAACGATAAAGCCGATAATGGCAATCGCAATGGATGAGTACGCCACAAATTTGTATCCGAAAATATCTTTTTTGGCAAAACAAGTTATGAGTTCAGAAGTGATTCCAAATCCTGGGACGATTATAATATATACGGCAGGATGCGAATAGAACCAGAAGAAATGCTGCATGAGCAAGGGATCCCCGCCCAAGGCTGGATCAAAAATCCCGATATGGAAGAAATTTTCCATAAGTAATAGCATTAAGGTTAGGGCAAGAACCGGAGTCGCGAAAATTTGCATAATTGCCGTGGCGTACATGGCCCAAAGGAAGAGTGGCATGCGGTACCAAGTCATGCCTGGCGCGCGCATATTATGCATCGTCACTAAGAAATTCAAACCCGTTAAAATGGATGAGAAGCCCAATATAAATGCAGCGACAAGCATCCATAAAACAGCAGGATTTTGGGAAAGTGAGTACGGCGCATACATGGTCCATCCTGAATCTGCATGGCCGGCCACAATGCTCCATAGTGCGATGGCAGCACCAATCCAATAAAGATACAAGCTGGTCAAATTGAGCTTAGGAAACGCCAAATCCTTGGCGCCAATTTGGAGGGGGAGAATAAAGTTTCCCAAGGCGCCGGGAATACCAGGGACCACTACTAAAAAAACCATGATCACACCGTGCAGTGTGAAAAACTGATTGTATTGATCCGGCGTGAGGAATTCCTTTAATGGACTCCATAACTCCAACCGGAACAGAAAGGCGAATGTACCACCGGCAATAAAAAAGCACAGGATGGACGCCAAGTACATCATTCCGATGCGCTTATGATCTACAGTCACCAGCCAAGACATGAAGCCCCGGCTCGCTTTCAGATAGTTGATATTTTCAGGATGTGCGTGGGCAGTCATGTGAATCCGTCCGGTTTTTAAACCTTTTTACTTGTTTCTCACTTTAAGGATTTGATGTATGCAATCAGGGCTTCTACTTCCCTATCGGTAAGCACGCCCTTAAATGTGGGCATTACGGGCAAGAAGCCATTGACCACTTTGGCCGCTGGGTCCATCATAGATTCGCGAAGGTAGGCATCGTCGATCGTAACCATTCCGGCTGGCCCACAGTTTTCAGAAATCCCAGCAATACCTTTCCAGGATGGACCCACACCTTTGGTACCATCCACGCTATGGCAAGCATTGCAACCGCGCTTCGCGTAAAGCAGCGCGCCATACTGCTCAGGGCTTAAATCTTTGCCAGGATCGGAAGCGGCCAGCAACCATTCGCGATAGGCATCGGCTTCGAGTACTTTGACAGAGGTCAACATATAGGAATGACTGGTGCCACAATACTGCGTACATTCCACCTGGAATACACCTGTACGGGTAGCTTGAAACCATTGCGACGTATAGCGATTGGGAAGAACATCCGCTTTAATACGGAAAGCGGGCACATAAAAACTATGAAGCACATCCCGGGAAGTCATAACTAGTTTAACAGGAGTGTCTACCGGAACGACAAGCGTATCATTTATGGCCCCGGTTGGATACTCAAAACTCCAACTCCATTTTTGGCCTCGCACATTAACCTGCATGAAGCCAGCTGGAGCAATGCGCATGTGCAGATAACCTTTCATGCCAATGAAGAAAAGGCACATGACGATGAATAAGGGAATCAACGTCCAGGCGAGTTCGATCTTGAGATTATGGGTTATTTGGGCAGTAGCAAGCT
>JAYSRH010000242.1:0-10555 GCA_043721115.1 Fibrobacteria bacterium
TCACTGGCGCCGCCCGCGCCGAGGCTGCCGTGCTGGTCATCGATGCAAAGGAAGGCATTCGCGAAAACAGCAAGCGTCACGGGTACTTGCTTTCCATGCTCGGCATTCGTCAAATCGCCGTTGCTGTCAATAAGATGGACTTGGTGGATTATTCCCGCAACGCCTTCGAAGACATTCGCGACGAATACATTGCCTTCCTCGCCCGTATCGGTGCCACGCCCCGCTTTTTTCTTCCCATCTCCGCTTTCAACGGCGAGAACCTTATCGAAGCCTCCAATAAAATGCTATGGTATAAGGGCCACAGCTTGCTTAGCGCCATCGACGCATTCGCGAAAGAACCACCCAAAGCCAATCAGCCCTTTCGCATGCCTGTGCAGGATGTCTATAAATTCACTTCGCTCGGCGATGAACGCCGCATCGTATCCGGCCGAGTGGAAAGCGGTTCAGCCAAGGTTGGCGAACAGGTCCTCTTCCTGCCTTCCGGGAAACGGAGTACGATTGAATCCATCCAAGGCTTCCACGCGCAGCCCCGCACAGCCGTAGGTGCCGGTGTGTCTACGGGCTTCACCCTAGCCGAACAAATCTATGTCGGTCGCGGCGAATTGATGGTTAAGGCCGAGGAGGTGCAGGCCGAAGTCTCGCGCCGGTTGCGCATCAATTTGTTTTGGATGGGCAAACAACCTTTCGCCACCGGAAAAACCTACCATCTAAAGTTAGGCACCGCTAAAATTCCTTGTCGCTTGGAAAAAATCAATTACCTCATCGATGCCTCAGAAACTACCGGACAGGAAACCAAATCCGCCGTTGAGCGCCATGATGTGGCCGATTGTATTATCGAACTCTCTAAACCCTTAGCCTTTGATCCAATTGCCAGACTGGAAGCCACTGGCCGGTTTGTTATTGTCGACCGATATGAAATAGCCGGAGGCGGGATCATTCGCGATAGCTTGCCGGATGCAGAAGACGCCGATGGCGCATCGCTGAAAAAAGATACTACGCTCCTTCGATCCACTATATCCGCGGATGTCCGGGCCAAGCACTTGAAGCAAAAAGCCGCCTTAATTCTGTTCTCAGGAGGTCCGGGTCGCGATGCCGCCAAAGCCGCCCAGGCACTGGAAAATAAACTCATAGAGATGGGCAAGCAGGCCTATTTTATCGGCCTAGAAGAAAATGGCCCATTGGATTCATCCACCGTCACCCCAACAAAGTCAGCTTGGGGCCAACCACTCCCGGTATCCCAATTGGGCGAAGCGGCATCGTGGCTGTTGGATGCTGGTTTTTTAGTTGTTGCGTCTGTAAAAGGGCTCGACTCTCAAGATGTAAAAACCCTTGAATCATTGATCACACCGCATACTTTAATTCAGTTGGAGTCACCGGCAGATGCCGAGGAAGCTTCCGGGGCCCTGATGGGTATTGTTTCCGAAGCCATTGCGCGATTAAAAGCCCAGGGCGCCGTCTAGAATATATATTGCAAATATGTCCGATAAGCATAGCGAAAATTTGGTCAGACAAGGGACGTCCATAAACCGTGAGCAACGCGTTTCAATCACTGGACAGAAAAGCGCGGTTATTTGGTTTACAGGACTGTCGGGAAGCGGAAAATCAACCGTAGCCAACGCCCTGGAAATCAGACTGAATCAAGCGGGAAAGCTTTCCTATTTATTGGACGGGGACAATGTCCGGCTAGGACTGTGTTCGGATCTTAGTTTTTCTGATGTGGATCGTAAAGAAAATATCCGCCGAGTTGCCCATGTTGCCAAATTGCTGTATGAGGCTAACGTGATAACCTTGGTCTCTTTCATTTCACCCTTCCGCCACGAACGCGACACGGCCCGCAGCCTAATCGGTGTCGACTTCCTGGAAATCTTTGTCTCCACACCTCTTGAAGTTTGTGAAAAGCGGGATTCCAAGGGACTTTATTCCAAGGCGCGTAAGGGTGAAATTCCGTTTTTCACGGGCATTTCCTCCCCTTACGAACCTCCGGAACATCCAGAGCTGACTTTGTATTCCCATCAAGAAACCTTGGAAGAATCGGTGGATCGAATTATGGCGCTCCTTGCCGAGCGCCACTATCTACAGCCTACTTGATCTCGATGGAACGAGACAAGGCTTCCTTGGCTTTGGCAATTCTCAAAGTCAAAACGCCGTTCAGGAATTCCGCCCGTATCGAATCACCGCTGACATTTCTGGGCAATTCAAACGAACGCGAGAACGTTCCATAAGCGGATTCCACATAGCGGTATTCGCCTTTCTCTCCCTCCACTGCGCTTTCCTTTTTGCCGCTCAAGGTCAAACGGTTTTCCTTGACTTCAATTTTGATATTCTCTTTCAGCACGCCCGGTAACTCGGCCCGGAGCACGTAATCCTCTTTCTCTTCGGAAATATCCACAGAGGGTTTGAAGGTAACGGAAGTGTTACTGGAGACCTTATCAAAGTCCGTGAAGAACTGATCCAACCAAGTACGTGGATTGTATACTGTCGTGTTGTTCATACTATCGTTACTCCTTATTGTATGTGTTCAGGATTGCTCCTGAGGATAGGGAAAGCAACGGCTGTGCCATTCATTTCAAAGGGGTGAAAACGCCTTCCGTCACAACTTCGAGCCATTTGACTAGACCGGTTTTCAGTCCCTGGGTTCACTAGGAAATTAAAATGAGACAATAGGGTGAAACACCCGTTTCAACCTGGCACGCGGTTTTAACTATTTTCAAGTCTAAAGCCATGAAAAAAAAACTGGATCGCAATTTGACCGTTTCCCATGCGATTTTGGAAAAAATCTTCGGCGCCTTTCACGTGCCTATGCAAAGCCAGGATAGAAAGAATCAAGGTCTTATCCTTTTTGCTTTCCGGGGCGGCCTTCCCTCCAGGGCCATGCAAAGTTGGGGCAAATCGGTAAAACTTAAATCCCTTCCCGTCGATCATGTCCACATGCATTGCACCCTCGGAATTTGGGATCCCGCTGGCAAACGTCTTTTTGTGGCACCCGGGTCCACCGTACCCCATAAAAACCAGGTGGAGGTAGCCGCAGCGCGCAAGGGCAAGCTCAAAGGCAAGGGCACCAACCAAATGGAACCGGGCTACTATACGGATTTAACCAAAGGTGAGCATCTTCAAGGCAAGCGAAACGGCCATCAGGCCCTGCGGCAAACCGCCAACCGCTTTTACCGCCGAAGCCCGACTGGACTTCCCTTTACCAAGACTTCCCCTTTATTTTTTGGCAATCCCTACGACAACCTGCACTGTGGTTGGAATCTGGATGGACTGGCGGAAGGTTTTTCGAGTGCTGGTTGCTTGGTAGTAGCGGGACTACCCTACTGTCCACGACGCGAGGACACACAAAAGAATGCTGGACCTTGGAAGATTTTCCACGATTTGCTCTACGCTTCCAATCAGCAAAAGTTTTCCTTATTGCTTCTGCCCATTGAATCGGCTATGAATGCGCTGAAGGATAAACCGAATGGCGCATCCGGTTTGAAAAGCCGACTCGTATATGGATCAACGGGAGAAGCGGTTAAAAAGCTACAGCATAAGCTGTCAATTCGTAAAGTCTACCGCGGCAGAGAAACCGGTATTTTGGATGCCAGAACCTACCGCGCCTGGATGAAAGCTTAAAATGTCCCTGGATGGTTGTTTAAAACATCATCTGCAATTGGACATAAAACAAATCATTCGCGACCCGGTTCCGTACGGGTTCTTCCAGCGAGCGCACATATTCGCTCGTCAATTTTAGGTTCGGATACTGCACAGGCGAAGGGTGAAAGACGGCACCTAACGTGAACATGTGCAAGTTGTCGTTTAAGTTGAATCCATCGGTTGGATCCAAAAATTCGTACCGGAAAAAAGATCCCCACGTTTGTGAATGATCGAAGCGCAGCAAGGTGGAAACACCCCAAACTTGTGTCGCTGCACTGTCGACTGGGTTTGGCAAATCCCGATTATAAATAATTATGCCTTCGTTCAAAATATGGAGACGGGTAAAATCCATTTGATGATAGCAGGACCCATCGACAATGGCATTGGATTTAAACCAATACCCAGCCTCCCAGCCATCATGGTGACCGACAAATTCATCCCATCCTTTATCCGCAAGGGCACCGATTTGGCCACCGAGTACCGTAAATTGGGATACTCTCCAATCCAAGGCATAGTCAAAGCCCAATACCTGAGTGGCGGGACCTGCAACAAAGCTGGGTTCGTCGTTGAAAACATTTTGACGATTGGCATTGTGGATGAACAGGCGTTGCTGCAAAGTCCCTCCCCGACTATCCCTTTCTAATTGGACGCCAAAATCACGGAAGCCGAAGGTTTTCAGGTACCAGTCGGCAAGACGTGCGTACCTGGGCGCGTTAACTGTCGTGCGGGCAAATTCATCCGTTCCGCTGCCTGATTTGAGTCCAGCCCCCCGAAATTTTCCGGCTTTGAGGCTGTAGATTCCCCAGCGTTTCTCTAAATAAGCTTCCTGAGGATCCAGGTTTATCACATTGCCAGTAAATACCGCCGAAAAGGTGCTGTCAAAGGGTATAGTCGCTTTTAATCGGAGCTGGGAGATATAGAATCCACCCCGATTGTTATTGCTGAGGGGGTCCTTGAAGGGAGCAGGCCACCCCATGCCATTTTGCCCAAGCGTGTACCCCATCACCACGCCCTCCTGAAAAACCACCTTTTCCACCGCCCTGGGGGCTGTATACATTAGGGCAACTACGAAAAAACTCAAGAGTAAAGCTGCATATTTTTGGGTCACTGTGCCAAACCTTTCCAAGGGGAGTGACCCATAAAAGTAATATCTTTACACTATGACTTCTGCTACCCCATCTACCCCAGTTTTGAGTAAACCGATTTCCGGAAAGCCGGCCTGGCTAAAAGCCAAGATCCCCGGCGGCGAAGCCTATTCCCAAGTCAAAGCCGTTGTGGACAAACACGCCTTGCACACGGTTTGCCACAGCGCCCATTGCCCCAATTTGGGGGAATGCTGGGCTAAGGGCACGGCCACCTTTATGATCCTGGGGAATATTTGCACTCGCGGATGCCGATTCTGTGATGTTCCCAAAGGCAAACCAGAAGGCTATGACCGCCAAGAACCGGGCCGGGTTGCCGAGTCCATTCGACTCATGGGCCTTAAATATGCCGTCATCACTTCGGTTGCTCGGGATGATCTCAAAGACCAAGGCGCGGAAGTCTGGGCTGACACTATTCGAACCGTACGCACGGCCAATCCTAAATGTCGAATCGAAGTGCTTATTCCCGATATGCAGGGCCGAGTGGATTTGATCGACACCATTCTCGACGCACAGCCCGACATACTCAATCACAATTTTGAAACCGTGGCCCGGCTGCAAAAGCCAGTACGTGGCAGAGGAAACATGGCTGACAGCAGCGCCGTGCTGCGGCAGGCAAAAGCCAAGGGGTTTTTGACCAAAACCAGTTTGATGTTGGGCTTGGGCGAAAGCGCAGAGGAACTACAGGAAATGATTCTGTATATCGCTTCACTGAAAGTAGATATCATGACAATGGGACAATACCTGCAACCCAGCCAAGATCACCTACCAGTTGAACGCTATGTGACCCCGGAGGAATTCGAAAGCTTTCGGGTATTTGCTTTGGCCAATGGCATTCGAGTCTGCATTTCCGCCCCTATGGTGCGCTCTTCCTACAATGCCGACGTACAGTCCGCACCTCTATTCTCAGCTTTCCGCCATTGAAGTTGTCCGCATCCAATTAAAAACAGCATGACATCCACCGGCGGTAATACCAGGTCAGAATTGATACAGCCCGGTCAATCCTTTGGCAAGTTCTATATCGTTCAGGCCATTGGTGAAGGCGGAACATCCCTAATTTTCAAAGCCCTACAACAACCGATTAGCCGAGTCGTCGCGCTAAAAATACCGTCCTTTACCGAAAATGGGACGCTCCTCACGCCGGATGAATTCCTTTCTGAAGCCACATTGATGGCTCGCCTTGAACATCCCAATATCGTCCGGATCTATGATTTTGGAGTAACCGAAGATCGAGCCTTTATCTGCATGGAATATGTAGAGGGCTCCAATCTACTTGAGCTACACCAATCGGCCGCTCCTTTATCCATCAGCGGTATTCTGGCTATTGCCATGCAAACCCTTGATGCCCTAATGCATTCGCATTCTCACGGCGTCATGCATTTGGATCTTGCCCCAGCCAATGTTCTGATAACCAAAACAGGCGTGGTCAAACTACTCGATTTTGGGATGGCGGGAAAAAAACCACCCACTGCCCCAGGCAAAGTGATTGGAACCCCAGCCTTCCTCTCTCCCGAACATGTGCAAGGGAAAACCTGCACACCAAAATCGGATCTATTCAGCTTTGGTTCGCTGCTTTATTTTATCGCTACAGGAGAACAACTATTCGATCCCGGAGAAAACAATTCCAATTTGGCCGAAATGTTGCGGGCCATTTCTGCAGCACGTGAATTTCCACCCGCACTGAAAATAGGCAAGCTTCCTAAAACGCTAGGAAATCTGGTGCTCGGGGCCCTATCTGGAACGGAAGCGGAACTTGTCTCTCGCGATCTTAAAAAGGCCTGGGCATTGCTGGAGGGCGAGTCCAGTCCTGCTTTTGTACTAAAACTTGAATTGGATAGGCAAGAGGACGCACAACGCAACCTTGAATCCACACCACCAGATGACCAAAGCCTCAGTGAACGCTATTTCAAATTGCGCGAAAGTGGCCGACATCGGAAGGCCGTGTCCTTGCTGGAAGACGCGTTGCGCCGCGATCCCAATAATCCGCTTTTGCAAGAGCTGCTAACCGCCCCTCCTGCCAAATCCAAATCCACTCCAGCCACCATGGCCATATCCGGTCCTGCGGCTTCCAAACTGGACGCGCGCGTTCCATTTACTTCTAAGCTCTTTCCTTTGGTGGTCGGAACCCTGGTCATGGCTGTTGGGTTCTTGATTTTGGACAGGTGCAATGGCACGACTGAAATGGGAAGCGCCCCCAAAAATGCAGTAAAAGCTGCTGATAGTGGTGACGTTGCCGATACTGCCCGCACCCATCGGGCTCCAATAGTAGATGCAGCTATTCCTGTCAATCACACCCGAACACCAAAAATCATGGTTTTGAAACAAGTGAAGCGCCCGGGCCTGCTTGCCACACACAAACCACCCGCTCTCGCCATTTCAGGACCATCAGGAATCAAAGTTTCCTTGAACGACTCCGGAGAACGAATTTCCCCCAGCCCCAAGGGCGGCTGGAATCTGGAACCGGGCTTACTCAATGTAACCCTCACGTTACCCGGTAATGCGCGGCCAATCAATTCCTCCCTTTTCCTTTTCGCGGACACGTTATATACACTGCGAGTGGATGACGATGGCGGATTTTCCGTTTCCCGCGAGCGCCGTTGATGTTCAAATTCGGTCTGTTCCTGATGCTGGTTTTGGCCTGCGCGTCCCACAAGTCACACGCCGAGCCGCAAGGAAAATCAAATCTCAATCTGGCGGTCACTCTCTATCAGCAAGGGCTCTATGATTCGTCCTTGCACCAATTAGAAACCCTGGCGCGAGAAAGTCAAAGTAAGCGCCGGGACTCCCTTTGTATTGTCCAGTACTTGGGAATGGCATCTGCAATACTTGGCATGGACTCGACTGCCACGGTTTACTTCTCAAAGCTGTTGGAACTGGACAGCCTGTTTCAATTTCCAAAGAACGAAGACACACGCATCCTGAGCAATTTCCAGAAGGCTCAGGAAATGCTCGACGTCCAACAAGAAGCGGTACCCTTGTTAGAACCCATAGAGCCTGTGGGGTTCATAGAGCCCATACAAGCACTTGCTCCAATTGTCCCCCTAACTTCGGTAACGCAACCCAAGGAATTATCGCCGGATTCCAGTATCCGATCCGATGTTCTCTTCACCCGGGCTAGCAAGACTGGAAAAATCGGCCTAGCCTATGGGGCTTGGCCACTGGGCTCTGGCTGGATAGTCAAAAAGCGCGTGAAAACAGGATTGGGACTGGGTGCCTTGCAAGCAACCGGATTATTCCTCTCTGTCTATGCGTCTTATATGCAAAGTCGAGGCCAGGGCGACGGCTTTGGGGTCAGAGACGAGCGAGAACGGGTCACTATGGAAAAATGGCAGTGGACCCAGCGCATCACCCTCTCAACGGCTTTAGGTGCCTATATTTTCTCCCTAATTGCATCTGTTGGAGATTGAGCATGTCCAATCTGGGAATCGGCGCCCAACTCATTTGGGAAACCGGGGAGCGTTTACCCTTTTCGCTTACCAAGGTGATCGTCACCCTGGGACGCAATGAGGCAAATGATATTTTCCTGGATGATCCGAAAGTTTCCTCCTTCCATGCAAACATTCTCAACCGAGAAGACGGATTTCACCTCCTGGATTTGAAAAGCCGCAACGGAACCCTCGTGAACGGCAAAGCAGTGACCAACTGCGCTCTCAAGGAAGGCGACCTGATTCATTTTGGCGACATTGCAATGCGATTTCACATCCAATCGCTTTTTCCAAAAAGCCAGATTCCCTTGGCCCGCTTGAACCAGAAGATTCATACCATGGCCATTCAAGTGCCGGGCTTCCAAAAGGAAGCGGAAGAGATTCTAAAAGAAGTCGAGCGACATCAGGAATTCTTAAAGGCTTTAGTGGTTTCCACCAGTGCGCTAGCCGAGTCCCGCACTCTGCCCCAATTTTCCGATAAGTTGGCTGAAATCTTGACTCGAAAACTGGAATGTCGGTCGATTACCCTCTCTGCCGAAAAGAAGGAAGCTTTGCCGAAATGGCTGTCCTTGGAAACCGGAACTTGGAATTCGGAATTCGGATCCGAAGCCCGTGCAAGTGCAGCGGGCAGTGGACGCTATTTAAAAGTATCCCGGACAGTTAGTGCCTTTAGCGTACACCTTGCTTTCGAAACCAATCCTACCTATGGATGGGTCTGCTTTCATGCCGATGGAGTAGCGTTCTCCCCCAGTGAGGAAACGCGCGATCTTCTGGAGATGGTTCTGCTTTTTTCCGCCGTACTATGGCGTAACTTACAGGATATCGAAGCATTGCACCACAAGGAAACCGGAAAACTTCTGCAGGAGAAGGACAATGAAAGCCGCGACCGGATCGAAGGCTTGGAGAGAAAAAATCGCGAGCTTGATGATTTTCTGAACCAGATGAGAAACAATTTGGTTTTCGCTGAAGGCGGACCCATGGAAAAAGTCCAGGTCCTCGCAAAAAAATTGGCCACCGTGGATTTACCCGTTCTCATCACTGGTGAGACTGGCACTGGTAAAACGTATATTGCCCAGCTTATCCATCATGCCGGGACCCGGTCCAGCAAACCCTTTGTGGTCGTCGACTGCGCCACTTTGCCCGCCAACCTTATCGAGAGTGAACTTTTCGGCCATGAGAAAGGCGCGTTTACGGGCGCGATGGTACGCAAGCCAGGAAAAGTGGAAGGCTGCGTGGGTGGGACTTTATTTCTCGACGAAATTGGCGACCTTCCCATGGAATTACAAGGCAAACTACTGCGTTTTGTCCAGGAAGGCAAGTTTGAAAGACTGGGCGGAAATGAAACAATGCATGTCGATGTCCGCATAGTTGCAGCGACCAATTATAATCTGGAAGAACGGGTTCGCCTTGGTCGTTTCCGCCAAGATCTCTTTTATCGCCTGCACGTGCTCCCACTACAGATGCCTGCCCTTCGCGATCGACCCGCCGATATTCCAGTTCTAGCACGGCACTTTATCCAAAAGCATTTCGGCCATACTCATTGGTCCTTTTCATCGGATGCTTTAATCGCCATTCGAAATCACACTTGGCCTGGAAATGTCCGAGAACTGGAAAACAAATTGCAACGAGCTTGGCTTTTTCATGTGGGCAATATCGTCAGCGCCGCCGATCTCGGTTTTGAAAGTGCCACACAAGAGCCTTTAACTTCGGCTGGATTGGAAGGCACCTTCGAGAATAAGACCCTAGAGCAGTACCGGGAAGGTTACGAATCCTCGCTGCTACGGACCTGTCTTAAACATTTCAAAGGCAATATCACCAAATGCGCTGAACATTTGCAAATATCCCGAAATACCTGCAAGAGCATGCTGCGAAAATACCGATTGCTTCAAGATGATGAGGACGAGGGGTGAAATCTGGCTGGACATTTGTCATCGGTTTGGCGGCAATGCTATTGGCCGGTGGATGCGATTATTGGAGCAATCTGGTTGATGGCAAAAAAGTAACCCAGGCGTCACTCACGATCAGGGTTAAAGATGCTCTGACAGGCGAGCCCCTTCCCTATTCGGTTTGTGAAGACACTTCTCGGGGACTGGCTTTTCCTCTCGATGATATGGGATCGTTCAAAGATCCGCGCGCCTCAACAGGTAGTTATTCCATGGTATGCCGCATGAGTGGATACTATGCTGCCAAGGTCGATTTTAATGTGGACAAGAATGGCGCTCCCATCACGGCTTCACTTGCTCGACTAGGCGGTCAAGATTGGTATCCAGAAGAATTGTTTCCCCAAATGGATAGTCTCCGCGTGCACATTTCTCTGATAGGAAACCTACGCGTTCCAGGAAAAATGGTTTTTCG
>JAYSRH010000243.1:0-10540 GCA_043721115.1 Fibrobacteria bacterium
TGGGAGCGGGTGCTTATGGTGTGGTGGCCACTTCCCGAGGCGAGCACTTGAATGCAGTTTGGCTGTTGGCGTCCGCAGGTTGCACCTATGTCCTGGCATATCGGTTTTATTCCAAATGGATCGCGGCCAGAGTCATGGCGTTGGATGACCGGAGAGCGACTCCTTCTTTGGTGCGGGAAGACGGCAAGGATTTTGTGCCTACCAATAAATGGATCGTGTTTGGCCATCATTTTGCGGCCATCAGTGGACCAGGTCCTTTGGTGGGCCCGGTCCTAGCGGCCCAGTTCGGATACCTGCCAGGAACCCTCTGGATACTTATTGGTGTGGTGTTGGGTGGGGCTGTGCAGGATTTCTTCATCCTATTCGCGTCCATGCGGCGCGGGGGCAAGTCCGTGGGTGAAATGGTACAGGAGGAAATCGGTCAAACTGCGGGATCGGTAGCCATGTTGGCCATCTTGTCCATCATGGTCATTTTGATTGCAGTATTAAGTCTGGTGGTGGTGAAGGCTTTGACCGGAAGTCCGTGGGGTACGTTTACCATCGCCGCCACTATTCCCATTGCGCTGGGCATGGGCATCTATTTAAGATTCATTCGGCCTGGTCGGGTGTTGGAAGTTTCCGTGTTCGGTATTTTGTTATTGCTGCTTGCTGTCTGGGGCGGGAAATGGTTTTATCTATCGCCGACTCTGTCACCGTATCTCAACTTGAGTGGTCCGACGCTGGCTTGGTGCATCATCGGATATGGTCTGGCGGCTTCTATTCTGCCTGTTTGGCTCCTTCTGGCTCCTCGTGATTATCTCAGCACCTTTATGAAGCTGGGCACTATCGGTGCTTTGGCTATAGGCATTCTTCTGGTTCTACCGCCATTGCAGTTGCCTGCTCTAACTCGTTTCATCGATGGAACCGGACCCATTTTTGCCGGTAACGTCTTTCCCTTTTGCTTCATCACCATCGCTTGTGGTGCTATAAGCGGTTTCCATTCGTTAATCGCATCGGGTACCACGCCCAAACTTATCACGCGGGAATCCTATGCCCGCCCGGTGGCTTACGGGAGTATGTTGCTCGAATCGTCCGTAGCCATCATGGCCATGATTGCCGCCGCTACGTTGGATCCAGGTGTATATTTTGCGATCAATTCCCCGGCAACGGTGGTGGGCGCTACGCCGGAATTGGCGGTTAAAACCATCACAGATTGGGGCTTCCCAGTTACAGTTGAGGGCATGTCGGCTCTGGCCCATACCATAGGAGAGAGTACATTATTTGGCCGTGCCGGAGGCGCGCCTACCTTGGCCCTGGGTATGGCAAAAATATTTTCCAGCTTACTTGGCGGTCCAGCACTCATGGGGCTCTGGTACCATTTCGCCATTATGTTTGAAGCCCTTTTTATCCTGACTACCGTGGATGCAGGCACGCGAGTGGGCCGATTTTTGATTCAAGCTTTTCTGGGTCAATTTTATAAACCACTTTCCAATACCCGGTCTTATGCCGCCAACATTTTCGCAAGTGTGTTGCTGGTTTCTGCGTGGGGTTATTTTCTTTATCAGGGCGTGATCGATCCGCAAGGGGGCATCAACAGTTTATGGCCATTATTTGGAATTGCCAACCAACTCTTGGCTGTCGTGGCACTTTGCCTCACTACAACTCTAATCATTAAAATGGGTAAGGGAAAATTCGCCTGGGTCTCGCTGATTCCATTGACCTGGTTGTCCGCGGTTACGTTTACGGCCGGATGGCAAAAGATTTTTCATGTCAGTCCCAGAATCGGCTTTCTGGCTGGAGCCAGGAAACTTACCGAAGACATATCAATCGGTGCCATACCGGAAGCCAAGTTGGAATTAACGCGGCGCTTGATTTTCAATATGCATCTCGATGCCTTGGTTGCAGGGGGCTTTTTATTGATGGTGGGACTGATACTACTCTTGTCTAGTTGGCGTTGGATGCGTCTGGGCCTGGGCTTGGATAATTTGGAGCTGAAAGAAAACCCTCCGGTATGGCTTGCAGTGGAAACTCTGGCGTTGGAAAAATCCACCGGAGTCTTTGGATGGCTTTGGGCTTTTGGTTTGATTGTGGTGGCAGTGTTGCGGCATTTGTCAGGTGAAAGTTCATGGGTTGGCTCGAGTCCCGTGCAGCTAGCGGGCGAATGTAAAATGCATGCTGAGGGTTTGATGCCCGTTCAGAGTCGAGCTGAGGTGGGCAAGGCATGGGCGGAAAAGGAAGACGCCCGATTTCAAAGCCCAAGATGCTGTTGACTGGAGAAAAGGTGTATATTTCCTTCCATGTCCTCTTTGCGTCGCCATTTTCGTCATATGCCATTTCAGTTGGCCCTGGCTTTCTTGGTACTTTTGATTCTTGGAAATGGATTGGCAGTTGGTTTTGTCCTTTGTGTTGGCCCACAGGGTCATTTGGCATTGGAGTTGGAAAGCGCGGATTGCGACTTGGAAAATCTGCAGGGAAAGCCCAAAATATCCATACCCCACTCCAATGAGTCCGGCTCCCCCCGCAACTCAGAGTGTTGCGTGGATATATCTGCTTTAGATGAATTTCCTCCTATACCCAGCTTGTATGAGAAGCCCCCTGTCCCAAAGCCAGTACTTGCGTTTGTTCATTTCCCCTCCAGGTCAACTATGGAAAGCCATCAGGTGTTCCAAGGCCATATGCGCCCTCAGGGAATCGATCCATTGGGCCCCAATCCTGTCGCTACTGTTCGCCTGACCCTTTAATCCTCCTCTTTGTCTGATTTCAGGCAAGTTCACTCCGCTTTTTCGGAATCCACAGGAGGATCGTATGCGTAAATATTTTCTTATTCCTTTTATCTGCTTAAGCCATATTGCTACCGTCTACGCGGAAACGCCTGAAAAATCTTTGAGCCTAGAAAATGTACCCTCGTTTGAATTCCAAGATACCACTGGGGATTCCGGGCTGACGTGGGAGAATGTGGATAGCCTGGTTTTGGCGGCTAACCTAGAGCTCACTGCCGCAAAACTGGAAGTCGATGGGAGTAGAGCCGGAGTACTTCAGGCTGGAACACATCCCAATCCCGCGGTCTCAGCCCAATTTGAAAACTTTGCTGGGACTTGGCCATACCAAGGAGCTCGCAGTTTGGAAACGACCGTTTCCTTAAACCAGTCTATTGAAACAGGAGGAAAAAGAAAGCTGCGCCGGCAGGTGGCGATGCAGGACCTTAAGCTGGCTGAATTTGAATTTCGATCCCGTCACACCGAACTTCTCTTGGAGGCACGTTCGCTTTACTGGGATGTTCTTTTGGCGCAGGAGACACTGCACTTGGAAGCAGAGGATCTCCGTACCGCCAAAGCATTTCTACAAACGCAAGAATTACGGAGGCGGGCCGGTAAATCGCCGCTCTTGGAGGAGCAACGGGCAAGAACTGCGCTTTTAAATACCGAATTGAACATGAGACGGCTTGAAAGGGAATCCGGCGCGTTACGGGTGCGTTTGGCTTTGCTCATGGGTAGGGATACCACTCTCCAATTTCGCCTTCGCGGTAGTCTGGGCGACCTTTATCCCCTGCCTGCTTCCGACAGTATTCAATTGGCATTGGAAAGCAATTTGGAGAAAGGCAGGAGCGCATTGGTTGTCCAATTGAGGCAAAGTGAATGTGCACTGGAGAAAGCCAATGCTGTTTCCAATTTCGAAATGGAATTAGGGTGGAGACATTCATCGGATATTTCCGCGCAGGCAGTGGTGGCGGGTCTCAGGATGCCTGTACCTATCTGGGATAGAAACCGTGGAAGCATCCTGCGAGCCCAAACCAAGATTTCACAGGCCCAGGTGGACATGCAAATCGCACAACGAAAAAGCAAAGCAATGTCCATGGAACAGTACCAACGCCTCGTGTCGCTGCGTTCAGATATCCTTTTCATCCGCGATAGCCTGCTGGTTTCTGCCACGGCAAGCTTTAAATCCGCTTATGAGGGCTTTCAGCTCGGAAAGTACAGTCCTCTGGAAGTACTGGATGCGAGGCGGTCCTTTCTTGAGGCCCGGCAATCCTATTTGGATACGTTGTCGGAGTACCATCACTTGAGATTGGAAATGGACAAAACGATGAGGTTGGGATTCTCGGAAGGCATAAGAAGCAAACAGGAGATTGGAAAATGAAAAAGTTTCGCTTTTCGAAAATCGGCATCGGATTGGCTGCGGCCTTGGTATGGATAGGGACGCAAGGTTGTGGACGGCGGGAGAGTCGAGAGGCCGAAGACCCAGTCCAAAAAAACCAGACGAGTCTCCCGGCTACCACTAATCGCACCATTGCTCTCACTGAAGAACAAATCCATACTCAAGGCATAACGTTCGCGGCAGCTGGACCAGCCGACTTGGAAAAGACTCTGACCTTGTCTGGAGAGATACGGCTGAATGCCAATAAACTCGCACGCGTGATGCCTCGATTTCCGGGCCTGGCCAAGGAAGTATTCAAGGGTATCGGTGACAAGGTTAAGCAAGGAGAGGTTCTCGCCATCGTGGAGAGCAACGAGAGCCTGAGTCCTTATGAAATCAAATCACCGTTGACTGGAACCATTGTAGATCGAAATGTTACACCCGGTGAGTTGCTGGCCGGCGATGTTGCTGCCTTTGTCGTTGCGGATATGGGAACTGTTTGGTTGGACATTGGTGTTTTCCCCGACGATCTTTCCCACATCAAGGTAGGTCAACCCGTTTGGGTACGAATGGCGGATGGAGCCATGGAGGCAAGGAGTGCAATCTCATTTCTGGATCCAACCGCTAACGGGGAAACGCGCACGCTGCATGCTAGAGTCGTTCTCGCGAATCCGCAAGGAACATGGAAGCCGGGATTGTTTGCCGAGGCTAGGATAACGGTGGGTCATGTAAAAGCTTCAGTTGCCATACCTAAGAAAGCCATTCAGTCGGTAGATGGATGCACCTCCGTATTTCGCAAGACACCGCATGGAATGGAACCGGTTGCTGTGACTGCGGGAGAGACGGATGAAGGGCGTGTTGCCGTTGAAGGCCTCGCTGCTGGTGATACAGTGGCAGTAGCCGGGTCTTTCCTGCTTAAGAGCGAATGGGAAAAGGCGTCCTTTACTGAGGATGAGGATGAGGGCGAAGAAGAAAAGGAAAAGGACTGAAGCCATGTTGCAAGCCTTGGTGAAATTTTCCTTAAAGCAAAGAGTCCTGGTGCTTTTTGGTTCGGCCTTACTGATTGCAGCCGGGATTTGGTCTGCATTGCGACTTCCCATTGATGCCGTCCCGGACATCACCAACAACCAGGTTCAGATCAATACCGCAACCCCTTCCTTGTCTCCACTGGAAGTCGAAAAGCAGATCACCACGCCCATTGAGGTGGCCATGGCGGGCCTGCCCGGCCTTATGGAAGTCCGCGGCCTCTCCAAATTCGGCCTTTCTCAAGTCACCGTAGTTTTCGACGACAACGTCGATATCTATTTCGCCCGACAACAGGTCCAGGAGCGCCTTCAGCAGGCCAAGGAAGAAATCCCTAAGGGCGCCGGAAATCCGGAGATGGGTCCGGTATCCACCGGCCTCGGAGAAATTTTTCAATACACGGTGGAATCTCCAAAACGCAATTTGACTGAGCTTCGAACGTTGAATGATTGGGTGATAAAGCCGCAGCTTCGGTCGGTTCCAGGGGTGGCCGGTCTCAACTCCTTTGGAGGTTTGGAAAAGCAATATGAAGTGGCATTGAATCCGCAACTGATGATTAAGTACAACCTTTCATTGCGCGAGGTTTTGAATGCTCTTTCAGCAAGTAATGTCAATAGTGGCGGAGGCTATATCCTGAAAGGATCGGAACAATTCGTGGTGCGAGGACAAGGGCAGATAGAAAATATGGAGCAAATAGGCGGCATCGCCGTGAGGAGTAAAGGTGGGATTCCAGTACGCGTTCGTGATATAGCGGCGATTCAGGTTGGCTCAGCCATTCGTCAAGGGGCCGTGACCCGGGACGGCAAAGGGGAAGCCATGGCAGGCATCGTCATGATGCGGATGGGAGCCAATTCGCGCAAGGTGGTCAAGGAGGTCAAACAAAGAATCGAAGAAATATCCCAAACGCTTCCTGAGGATGTGCACATCCTTCCCTATTACGACCGCTCCGAGTTAGTGGAAAGAACCGTCGGCACGGTAGAGAAGAATCTTATTGAGGGGGCCTTGCTGGTGGTGGCTGTCTTGCTCCTCCTTTTGGGCAACTTCCGCGCGGCTATGATTGTCGCCGCGACCATTCCCTTGTCCATGCTTTTCGCCGTCAGTCTAATGCTTAAGGTTGGAATTGCAGGCAGTCTAATGAGCCTCGGCGCCATTGATTTCGGCCTCCTCGTGGATGGATCGGTTGTACTCGTAGAAAATTCTTTGCGGCACCTGAGTCAACGTCGTAAAGGGGAATCGGTTTTCTCATCGATTTTGGCATCCAGTATGGAAGTGGGACGTCCCATATTTTTCGGAGTCGGCATCATCATTCTTGTCTATCTACCCATCTTGACCTTGGAGGGAGTGGAAGGCAAGCTTTTCCGTCCCATGGCATTCACGGTGGTATTCGCTTTATTGGGCTCCCTGCTGCTCACCTTTACCTTGATCCCGGTGCTGGTATCCTTCTTCCTCCGCGGTGTGACGGTTGAGAGGGAAAGTCGAGTGTACCAATTCTTTCGCAATCTGTATCAACCCATGCTCAATTTTTGCCTTAATCGGAAAAGGCCAGTGCTGCTTGGGGCTGCACTAGCCGTACTTGCGGCGTTCGCTGCTATTCCCTTTCTCGGATCGGAATTCGTCCCCAAACTGGACGAGAATGCCTTTGCCTTGGAGATGCGCCGTTCGCCGGGCATTTCCTTGGAAGAGGCCACGCGATTGAACAGCATGATGGAAAAGAAAGCCCTGGAACTTTTTCCAGATGAAATATCCCACATCGTTTCCCTTTGTGGACGACCCGATATCGCCACGGATCCCATGCCCCCAAGCAGTACGGATTTCCTGATTTTCCTCAAACCCAAAAGAGAATGGAAAAAGGCCGATTCGAGAGAAGAATTGATCGAGATATTGGAACCGGAATTGGAAAAATTCCTCGGAGTCAGTTTCGAATTTTCTCAGCCCATCGAAATGCGCATGAACGAATTAGTAGCCGGTGTAAGGTCGGATTTGGCCATCAAGATTTTTGGAGAGGATATGGAAGTTCTCCGACAGAAAGCCGAAGAGTCAATGCGGGAAATTTCCAAACTGCCGGGAGCCAAAGACTTCCGAGCCCAAGAGGTGGGCGGACTGCCCATGCTGGAAATCAAAACCGACCCGGCAAAGCTGGGACGCTATGGAATCAGTGCTGGCGAGGTGATGGAAACTGTGGAAGCTTTGGGAGGCCTTGCCGCCAGCCGGATCCAAGAAGGGCCGCAGCGTTTTAATCTGGTGCTGACCTTTCCGGAAAGGTTCAAGCAAGACAAGGAGGCCATCTCCCACCTTGTTTTGCTCGCGCCATCAGGGCAATGGGTGCCCTTGGCGGCGCTTTGCGATATAAATGAAGTATTGGGGCCTTCGGAAATAAACCATGAAAAAGCGTCCCGCCTCATCATCGTGGAAGGAAATGTGCGCGGGCGCGACATGGGCGGGTTTGTGAAAGACGTTCGCAAGGTGTTTTCAGATAAGAAGATTGTGTTGCCTACCGGATACCATGTCGAATTCGGCGGCCAATTCGAAAACCTTGAAAGGGCTCGTTCTCGTTTACTCATTGTGGTACCGCTTTCTTTGGCCTTGATTTTCCTACTCCTATTCCTCCACTTTGGTGCATTCCGGGAAACGCTACTTGTATTTACCGGGATTCCCTTGGCCGTAGTGGGTGGCGTCGCTGCATTGTTGCTTCGAGGAATGCCTTTCAGTATTTCAGCAGGTGTGGGTTTCATCGCCCTTTTTGGAATTGCGGTTTTAAATGGCCTGGTCATGGTCTCCTACATCAATAAGCTGCGCGAGGAGGGGATGGGATTGAACGCTGCCATTCGTAAGGGCGCGGAAATCAGACTGCGTCCAGTTTTGATGACAGCATTGGTGGCGAGTTTTGGATTTCTTCCCATGGCCTTGTCTCATGGAGCGGGAGCTGAAGTGCAGCGTCCTTTAGCGACGGTGGTTCTAGGCGGGCTCGTCTCCAGCACAATTTTGACTTTATTTGTGCTGCCGATTCTTTACCTCACCGCATTCACCGAAAGGCCAACGGGACGCGCTTGAAATCTCCGCCGGAACGCAAGTACTCCTCGAAATGTTTGCGAGCCTCTTCCGTGGTGCCGTTTTTTCCCGCCAGGGTTCCCAAAAAGTAATACGGTGCCGCTTCCTCTGGACAAATCTTCGTGGCTTGCAGGCTGAGGCGCTTGGCCTGTTCGTCCCGGTCGGCTTTCAAATAGGCTTTGGCGGCTACGATGATGATTTCACAAATACCCGGTCGCTTATCCAATCCCGCCTGCGCCAAGGCTAGGGCGTTTTCATCTTGGTGTTTAGCGAACAGGATATCGACTCCCACCATAAGACCCAAGGGCTCCAGGGGATCCAGCTTGAGCGCCTTGTCCGCCCAGCGCGAAGCCTCTCCAATTTTATCCATGCGCATGCAAGTCGTTGCCAAATGTGCGGCTGCCTGGGCGGAGGGCGTGGTTTGGTATGAGCGTTGCAGATTTTCCATCGCCGCTTCCAGTTTGTCTTCTTTGGCAAAGGCTTGTCCCTGACCCAGCCATCCTTGTGCCCGCCACGTGGGTTTATCCGAATCCGTCAGCTCTTGAAAATAGTGATGCGCTTCCCCTGATCGTCCCAGTTTGAGTAGACAGAGTCCTGCTTGAAATTTTACAGCTGGATAATCCTCTCGGTATTGTAAAGCGGATGTGAATTCTTTGGACGCCTTGGCATAGTCTCGTTTCTTCATGGCACAGCGTCCGGCCAGAAAATGGAGCTCTGGATCATTTTCCTTTTCAATTAATAGTGGCGACACCAGTTGCAGCGCTTCGTCTGGTGAATCGAGATCTAGCTTGGCTTCCGCCAAGGCTTTTTTGACTCCAAATTCCGCTCTAAAGGTCGAAGCTTCCAAGGTTGCTACGGCTTTCTCTGATTGGCCTGCTGCAACCAAGGCTTGAGCCAACGCCACCAGACTTTGCGCAGAAGGTTGTGCGGCATAAAGGCGTTCAAATTCTTGCACAGCTTCTTTAGATCGCCCTTTAAACATCAGGCATTGGGCAAATAGGGATAAGCCTTCACCCCCGAGTTTGGATCGTATCGGTTTTAGAATTTTCAATGCGGCGTCATATTCTTCCCGGGCGAATCGGGCCTGGGCCCAGGCCACTGCAAATTCTGTACGCAGCGGTGCCAAAGTTGAGGCTTGGCGGAAATGATCGAGGGCTACGCCGTCCTGATTCCGTTTCATGGCCATTTTTCCCAACCAATAACGCGCCTCGGCTTCTCGCGGCCGTTTAATCAAAAGAGAGTCGAGCAGTTTTTCCACTGCGTTCCACGTATCGCGACTGAGAGAAACTTCGGCCAACAGGAGTAACGCGCGCCGAGCACCCGCTGACTGCGTATCGAAACCGAAAGAGTGCCAAAGGGTTGCTTCCGCTTTTTCCCCCTCGCCGCGTTGCCATTGAATGTTCGCCAAGGCCTGGTACCCTTTCGCTTGCCACTCTGGCGATTCCAGTTTCGTTAAGGAATCGAAAGTTTGGGAAGCTGCAGCTGTGTCATGAAGGGCAAGCTGGACCATTGCAGCAAGGTAAATGGCTTGGGGATACTCAGGACGGATACTTGCCAATCGAGTCAGGTGGGAAAGGGATTGGGTTGCCTGTCCTGCTTCAAAATCATGCCAAGCCAAGTGATATAGCGCCACTGGATTGGGATGTTTCCCGGCGGCAGCTGCTTGGATAATTTTCCACAAAAATTCCATATCGTTTTCCGGCGGACCCATGGGTTGATTGACTTTTTTCTCATTTCTAAGTGCGGGAGCTCGGGGATTTAATTTTGCCGCCCAGGTGCCGGCTAATGTGGATCCCAGCAGTACTTTGGCCTTAACTAGAAAAGCCTTTTTCTTGGCTTTGGGAATAATTTTTGAATTCATTTCTTCTTCCAGAATCTTAACCAGCATGGATTTAGGCACTTGGTATTTGGACAGGTTTGCCACTGGATTTTTTTTGGATGGAAATAGAATCATGGCGTGCAGAGATTTTAAAAGTGCTTCCATGGAGTCTGGGGAAACTTTTAAATAGGATTTCATTCCTTCGGGAACGGGAATTCCCTTTACTCCCAGGGTGGAATCCAGTGCATGGGCGAGATAAACCAAACTGGCCAATGGACGCCCATGATTGCAAATTTCAGCCCAAATCAAACTCAGCCAAAGTTGGCGATACGCGAAGGTGGTGTCTTCGGCATCAAAAAATCGACTAAGGGAAGTCTTATTGTCACGTGCCTCGTGGAAATAGTTAGGGAGTTGGCTTGAGGCTAGGATACCTTCAGACAATCGTGGATAGTAGGGCAACTGATTTTTCTTTTTTTTAGAATCGGATCGCAGTGTCAATCCACCGAGGCCAGGAATTCTATCGAGCAGAAAATCGCG
>JAYSRH010000244.1:0-3938 GCA_043721115.1 Fibrobacteria bacterium
CTAAAAATGCAGCGGTATTGCAGGACGAATTGAACAACTGGATCAAGAACCTGGTTACGGAAATGAAGAATCCAAGCCCGGCCGTTGCAGCGCTTCGTCCGTTAAGCGCAGCAGAAGTCAAGGTTACGGAAATCGCCGACAATCCCGGATTTTTCCGTGTGACTATGGCTGTGAGCCCGCATTTCCAAGTTGAAGGCATCGATGTCAATCTGCAGCTCGTTTCGCAGATGCCCAAAGGAAAATAATCCGTAGTGAATCCGGCATTTAGGCCGGTTATTTCAGATTATCAAAATTCAAAGGCGGAGGGTTTTCCTTCCGCCTTTTTTTATTTTACCGCTGGTGGGGATCATTCATCACACCAAGAGCATCTGTGTGACCGCGGTCACAGACTCTCGTTCGCCAAAGTATTAACTTAAGGAAAGAGAGAAAAAGATGAACTATATTTCATCACACACACAACCCTCTCAGTTACACAAAGGAGTACTAACATGGCATTGAACGCATACCTTAAGTTGAAGGGACAAAAACAAGGCGAGCTCAAGGGTTCCGTAACCCAAAAAGGGCGCGAGGGCAAAATCGCCGTCATCGCGGTTTCACATGAAATCGTTTCACCTCGTGATGCTGCTTCCGGCCTGCCTACCGGCAAGCGCATGCATAAGCCTTTTACCATCACCAAGGAGTTGGACAAGTCCACTCCCCTCCTTTACAATGTACTCGTGAACAATGAAAACATTCCCGAATGGGAGCTTCAGTTCTGGACCCCTTCCTCGACTGGTGCAGAGAAGCAGCACTACACCATCAAGTTGACGAATGCCAATATTGCCTCCATCGGGTTCCGAATGTCCAATAACAAACACCCGGACCTTATGAAATTCGCCGAATATGAAGAAGTGGCTTTTACGTACCAGAAAATCGAATGGCATTGGAATGATGGCGGCATCACTGCCATGGACGATTGGGAAGCACCAGTATCCGGCTAATCCTGTAGGGAATCAGGAAATAAAACCTGGGTATGACGCAGTACATTGCCCAGGAAATCAAAATCAGAGTTCTTTTAACAATCGATTAACCAAATTTTTTACACAGGAGCAGTACTATGGCATTGAATGCCTACTTGAAATTAAAGGGTCAAAAGCAGGGCGAACTTAAGGGTTCGGTCACTCAAAAGGGTCGTGAAGGTAAAATCGCCGTTATCGCGGTTTCACATGAGATTATTTCACCCAGAGACCATGCATCCGGTTTACCAACCGGTAAACGCATGCACAAGCCCTTTGTTATTACCAAGGAGCTGGACAAGTCTTCCCCTTTGCTTTACAACACCCTTGTGAACAACGAAAACATTACGGAATGGGAGTTGCAATTCTGGACTCCTTCGTCAACCGGCGCAGAGAAGCAGCATTATACCGTCAAGCTAACGAATGCCAATATTGCCTCCATTGCCTTCCGGATGGCCAATAACAAGCATCCCGACCAGATGAAATTCGCTGAATTTGAGGAAGTGGCCTTCACGTATCAGAAAATCGAATGGAATTGGATCGACGGCGGCATCATGGCTGATGATGACTGGGAAGCCCCTGTCGTCTAAAACTGTTTTCCATTAAAAATTCAATGCCTCGATTTGTCCGGTGGGGTCGCCACGTCACCGGACTCTAGCGGGACTGGGTTGTGACCTCTTTGAAGCCGGTAGGACATCCTTCCGGCTTCGGCTTTTTCAAGGCCAAGCGAAATTTAAGACTGCTCAGAATTGCTATTTTTTCTCAAACATGGCGAATCCTAAAGCTTCCTGGTCTGAAGGACTTTTCGAAAAACTGGCAGATCAATATGCCGATGGAACGGCCATTGAAGCCGTACCAAGGGAATTCCGGCGTGCCAAAAGCATCTCCGATCATCTCTGGCGCATGTTCAACACGCGTCAAGGTTCCGTTCCCCACCTTCCGGATTACGGGTTACCGGATATCACGGAAATCTACCGCAAGCTTCCCTTGAGTCTAAAGGAGTTGGAGCAAACTATTCTCGCGCTCATTACCAAATACGAGCCCAGGCTGGACCGAGTTCGCATACGACCAATCCCCACCACCCCATTGGAATTTCGAATAAATTTTGAGCTAAGCGCTGCTGTAAAAGGTGGAGATCGCATTTCTTTCCAAACTAGTTTCACCAGCACCGGCGAGTCAAAGGTGCAGCCTTTACGAGGAAGTTCGGCTTAACAGCCGGCAAGGAGCAGGGTCCATGTCTGATTATGAAAAATTTTACGATGAAGAACTGCGCTTTCTGGCCGAAGGAGGAAAGGAGTTCGCCGAAGCTTTCCCGGAACGTGCGCGTTACCTCAATATCACCACGTTGGAAGACCGGGATCCCTATGTTGAGCGGCTTTTCGAGGGATTTGCATTTCTAACTGGCCGCATCCGCCAGAAATTGGAAGATGACTTTCCGGAATTTTCCCAGAATCTAATGGAAATGGTGGACCCGGCTTTTCTGCGCTGCATCCCCTCGCTGGCCATGCTGCAAATGGTTTTCCGCGAAAACATGTTGTCCAAACCCCATGTCATCCAGCGTGGGACCATTTTCCTATCCAATCCTGTGGGGTCGGACCTCACAATTTGCCGCTTTCAGAGTACCCAGGATGTTACCATCTATCCCTTGGTTTTGAAGAAGGCCGAGACGCAGCATCATCCCATCTATGGAGAAGGAATCAGTTTGGGTTTCCAATTGGACAAAGGCGCGGACCTGACCCAGCTCAAAATTCCAGAACTTCCGATCTTCCTACATGGTGAACGCACACTCGCTTATTTTCTGCATTACTTTTTCACGGAACGGATTTCCAAAATCATACTGGAAGGCGATGGGTATACAGAAATCTTGGGGGGACAGGAATTGATAGAGCTCGGAGGCTTTGGGGAAAACGAAAGCCTTTTGCCGCAACTGGACAATTCCTTTGAAGGCAGCCGCTTTCTGCAGGAGTTCTTTGCCTTTGAAGAAAAGTTCCGCTTTATCAAAGTTAAAAACCTCGACAAAATCAGCCTAATGGCAAAAACGCGCCAGTTCACATTGACGTTTTACTTCCTTGAGCCCATTCCTGATGGCAAGCGGTTTAAAATCGAGAATTTTAAAATCCATGCCACACCCATAGTAAACATCTATCAAACCCAAAGCGAACCCATTAACGTCAATCAAAAACATTTTGAATATCGATGCTATGCAGACAATGAACACCAGATGGAAATCTATGAGGTTCAATCGGTGATTGGCGTGGACAAAAATACCGGTCAACAGCGTCCCTTTCAGAAGTTCAACGAGTTTCGCCATCAAATACTGGCCAAAGGCGGCGAGGCCATGGATTCCTACTGGCAGACGCGGCAAGAAAATCAAGGCAAGAATCAATTTCAAACCTATATATCCGTTGGCACGCAAAAACCTGTGGGTGAATTAGCAGAGGAATTCCTCTCCGTGACCATTCTGGCTACCAATGGGTCCATTCCGCGTGAAGCTATTTTAGAAAAAGGAATTGTGAATCCGAGCGCCGATTTCCCTGGATTTTGTGAATTCTACAATTTTACCCGGCCCACCGTCCCCGTTTATCCGCCCAAGTCTGACCATTATTTGTGGTATGTACTGTCGCACATGAATATGAATTACCGTTCTTTGTGTCAAAAAGGAAACCTCAAAGAGATCCTTTCGCTTTATGATTGGACACATAGCGCCGTGAACCGGAAATTTATCGACGGTGTGCTTGCCGCTTCGACCGGAAAAAAGAATTTTTTACTCGATTCGCAATTGGTATCGGGAGCGGAAATTACCGTGGAAATCAGAGACGGGGCCTTTGCCGAAACTGGGGAGCTGCATATCTTTGCCCGCGTATTACTTGAGTTTTTTACGCTCTATAGCTCTATAAATCATCTCATATCTTTGAAGGTGCTGCTGCAACCTTCTGGAAAGGG
>JAYSRH010000245.1:0-10507 GCA_043721115.1 Fibrobacteria bacterium
TCGAGTGGCGGGAGCCCGGTTGTTCCATGTGCTTGGCCATGAATCCTGATAAATTAAAAGGACGGCAGGTCTGTGCGTCAACCTCAAATCGTAATTTCAAAGGTCGCCAAGGTTCAGCGTCTGGCCGCACACTGCTAATGAGCCCAGCCATGGCCGCTGCGGCCGCGATTACAGGCGTGGTCGCCGATGCTCGCAAAGTATTTTCGATGGAAAAGGAGTTAGCATGAGCGATCAAGTGGTCATTTCCAAGGTTCAAGGTTCTGCGATTCCAGTTCGCGGCAACGATATCGACACCGACCGGATCATTCCTGCGCGTTTTTTGCGGTGCGTGGTTTTCGACGGGTTGGGCGAACACGCCTTTGAGGATGACCGGATTGGGCTCAAAGCCAAGGGTCAAGTCCATGCCTTTGACGAGTCTAAATACGCGGGTTCGCGTATCCTTTTTGTAAATAAAAATTTCGGCTGCGGTTCTTCACGTGAACATGCTCCCCAAGCCTTAATGCGCTGGGGCATACAAGCCATTATCGGGGAATCCTTTGCGGAAATTTTTTTCGGTAATTGTGTGTCTCTCGGGATTCCTTGCCTAACTGCCTCGGAAGAGTCCATGGGGCGTTTGATGGCTAAAGCCGAATCCTCACCCAAATCAGAATGGAATGTGGATCTGACAGCAGGACGTATCAATGGCCCGGTTGAGGAATCTGTTTTCCTTCCCCCGGGACCCAAAAGTCAATTTTTAAGCGGCAGATGGAATTCCCTAAATGAGCTGCTTACGAACTTAAAAACCATTGATATCGTAGCGGCCAACCTTTCTTACGTTTCCGGCTGGTAAATCTGGGCGTGGCGCACTCGGTGGTTAAATCGGTCAAACCGATTAAGTCGGTTAAAGTTCCAGTTACTGAGAGTTTGCTGCGAAAATATTCCCAAGTGTTTCCGGTGGGCTCAGTTGGAACCGGCTACCCGGCTCAGCTCATCGCTAGAAGGCGCGCGCACCTCAAAAGTCTGAATAGCTTTGCAGTCTTTTCCGGCTTGCCGCGCGAACCTGGCAGTGAAAATCTTTGGATCATGAGCGGTCTCCGTATATTTCAGGAGCCCGCCATTATTCATTTGACCGGCATCAATCAGGCAAAGGTCATTCTGGTATTGGATCCAAAAGCCAAAAGGAACCATCAGGAAATATTGTTCATTGCCCCGAAAGATCCAAGTAAAGAATTTTGGGATGGTGTACGGCTGGGCTATCCGTTAAAAATGGACAAGGCGGGAATCAAGGTTTTAGCGGAGTTGCAGGGCTTAACAGGTATTCAAAATATTCAGCCATTGGACCAATTCGAAACCTATTTCCAAATCTTGATCCAATCGGCAAGCAGGCCTTTTGGCTATGCTTTTTTCCATTCCTACCCACATAAAGTGGAAGGCGTCACCAAACTGGCCGAAACCCAAAACGATCACAATTGGGCTTTCAAAACCCATCTTGAAAATTTGGTGCTAAAGGGAAAAAATCGTCCATGTATTGAAATCCGCAGTTGCGTGGAAGATCATTTTCGGCTACGATTGCCCTTGGAAAAAGCGCAGGTTAAGGATGTTGAGATTGCAATTAGCCACACGCATCAGGCCTTTCGGGATACTCTAGCCAAACTGCCCGATTTTAAAAATGAAAATGCGTTGTCCGCGCACCTTGAATACGGATTACGCAGCAGGAGTGCCGCTGGCCTAAGCTTTCCAAACATTGTCGCTGCTGGCAAGAATGCCACAGTCCTTCATTATCTTAAAAACGACGAGCCCATCCCTCCAGGTTCGCTGGTACTGCTGGATTTTGGCGTTCGCTTCGGAACCATGCATGCCGATATTTCACGAACAGTTCCCGCCAATGGCAAATTCAACCCGCTGCAAGCTTTGCTGTATGATATCGTCCTCCAATCGCTCAAAGAAAATCAGAAGAATGCGAAGCCAGGAGAAACGATTCGGAATTTGAATAAAAAAGTGTGGATTTTTTTGGAAGACCAACTTCACAGACGCTTTTTTGATCGTGGTGGCAAGGCCGTGCGGGCCTATACCATCCAGCCCCATGGCGTTTCCCACCTAATGGGCGAACAAGAACACGATGGGGATCCCCACCGGTTGTATCAGGACTATTCCTTGCAGGTAGGTTGGCAGATTTCCAGTGAACCCGGCTTATATGGGCATTTCAGCATGACTTTGGCAGGGCGCCGATATTCGGAATGGATCGGCATCCGAATTGAGGACGATCTCCTGATTACAAAGCAGGGCTGTCGCAACCTTTCCGAAGAAATTCCACGCAAAATTGCCGATTTGGAAGCAATGATCTCTGGCGATTCACATGCCTGAGGTTATCTTTAATTGTACCTTTCGCCCCGATGTCCGGTTGAACCCGACCCATCCCCATCCATTCAGGAAAGAATTATGACCGAGGATAAAAACCCAGAATCAAATCTCAAGCCGATTACCGTCCCGGAACCGCCCCCTACCGCCAAGAAGACTCCCGCACCTAAGCCTCCTGCTAAGCCGGCGGCCACGAGTGGCGCGAACAAGGCCTCTGAAATCAAAAAACCGATTTTGAAGGAAGAGGATCTTTACCCTTCCGATGAAGAAGAAGAAGACGAGGACATGGATGAAGATTCTCCCGAGTTGTTTGGAGATGAACCCGGGGCCGATGTAGAACTCGACACGCTCCCAGATGCTATTCTAGGAGCGACGGATACGTCGGAGCGCATTATTTTGGTTGTGGACGAAGATGGGCAAAGACGCAATGAAACCGTTGCCATCATCACCCAGATTCTGCCCAATGCTGTGATTGAAGTTGCCGATGATCCGGAAGAAGCTTTGGCCATGATGGATGAAGGAGATTTCGACACGTTCGTGGTCAACTTCTTGATGCCCGGCTACTCCAGCTCTGCATTTGTAAAAGCCGTTGCCAACCATCCCGAACATCCTCTGCTTATCGGCTTTGCCGCAGATAAAATGTCCGATGCCGTAGACCCCAAAAAGGGACTTAAAATAATTCCGCTTAAAAGGCTTTTTGATCTCGATACGAGCACGAGCGCCGAACCTCCCGATGCATTGCCACCAGAGGACTAAGCTAAGCTAGGCTAAATCAGGGTTGGGTCAGCTTGGCCAGCTCGGCATTGCCAATTATAGCACCCCGGACCAGACTGTACACTTTTAAGTCGTACGGACTGGCATCCCGGGCGGCTTGCAAATGACCTTGCGCGCGAGTCTTATCCCCGGCCTGCAATGCTAATTTCGCCTTAAGCAAGTGGGCCTCTGCTTTGCGATGTTCATTCAATAGCAAATAATCCAGCATGCGGTCACAGGCAAAATATTTGCCGGTCACAAAATCCAGCTGCGCCTCTTCCCAGCCTGCTTCCAGAACCATTTTGCCACAGGATTGACGCTTTAACCGTTCCAAGGATTTTAGGGCAATGGTGAAGTGACTGAGTTTACGTTCAAGGCGGGTCTCCAGCAATAGGTTTCCGGGGTTTCCGGGATTTCTTTTATTTGCAAAACCAACCACACTGCGCGCCAACTCCGGCTTGGCTGCATCGACGTAATATTCAATCAATCGCGACAGGAGTTCATATGCCGTCGTAAAACGGTGCGCGCCATCCAGCCAAGTTTTTTCTGCAGCGTCCCAATGCCTACTTAGAAACTGGGCTTGACCCAATTGCAAGTACAGATCCGGATCATCCGACTGGAAATCGTGGCCCAGGACCAACATTTCAGCGGCTTGTTCATAGCGGTCATCGCCCAGCAAACTGAGGCCCAAGACTCTAGCAAAATTTGAATTCAACGGTTCCGAACGATAGGCACTTTCGGCAAATACCACAGCTTCCTTGAATTTTCCATAATGGATTAAGCAGCGTGCATACGCATTGTCTAGATCCCCTTTACCAAAACCCTTGGTACCCTGGGCCTTAAGGATCAAATTTAGGTGAAAATAAGCCCGATCGATTCTTCCCATGTCCACGTATACACTCGCAAGTTTGCCCCGAAGGTCCTCTTGCTCAGGCATCAAAACGAGAGCACGCTCTAAATAGGCTGTACCTTCCAGTGGCCGGCCAGCAGATAGATAGAACTGGCCCAAAAGCCCATTGATGTCTTCATCGTTGGGATCGTGCGATAAAGCCTGGAGCAAGGCCACCTCTCCCTCTTTCCACCTACCGGCCATGGAGTAGCAAGAACCAATTAGGGCCAACAGAGAAGGGTCCGTGGGCATAATTAGGCGAAGTTTTTCAAACTCCTGGGCCGCTGCGCCATATTCTTGAATTTGAAAGAGATAATAGGCCAGATCCCAACGCGCATTTTGGTCGATTTTTTCTGCATTTTCCTGAGACGATGTGGTTTCGTATGGAAATTCATTCCCACACCAAGCTGGTAATGGAGCCAATAGTGCAAGCAGGAAATATCCGGCTAAAACTCTAACTAGATGGGAAGACCGCATATAGAATGATTCTAAAGGCCGGCGTCAAAATCTGTCGAGACCTAATTCGCTTTTATTATCGATTAAATAAACGGCGGCAATATAATCTGTATCTCTATATTTTACAGGAACTTATAAGGTTCGAATAAAAATTTATTTTAGACTTGTGGCTAAGGATAAAACTGAGGGCTAGATAGGCGAAGAAAATCTCAGCCACGTGGAAATAGGATGAGCCGAGATGCCCTTCAAGTCATTGATTTCAATAGAAATATATATACAGGGTTGGTTATTGATTCCGCATGCTAGCAGGGCAACTGCGACTCTTGCTTCAGTTTGAACCCTACGTAATATCGAGAAAGGAAGTGGTTTTAAGCGGTTGGCCCCGGAGTCCCTTGGGACTGCAAGACTTTTCCAAAGCGGGATTCAGCCGTTTTCCAGAGTTCTTGCAGCCTATTTCCCTGGATATTTAACGCCAGTCGCAGCGATTCCAGGTTTTCACCAGGGAATGGAGGCAGATTCACGAAACTTTGATAGTACTGAAGTCCATTCATAAGGTTTTCGCGCACCAAAGCCAAATAAGCATGCGCCTTGGCATCACCCTCAAGCAACTTGTCCACCATCTTTTGAAAGTAATCCACGGACATCACCAAATCCTTGGTGAACATATGCGGCCGGTCAGCGGGGACCAAGGAGCGACCTCGACCGTAAATATGGTTTATCATTTCCCGGAGGGTATAAAGCCTATCGAAGTAAGCAATATTGGGTCCTGGACAAACTGAAACCGGCATGCTTGCGGAGATGACTCCCAGATTGATCAAGGCTCCATTGCCGAGCTGATCGCAGATGCAAGACTTCTGGTAGACTTGTTGAATTTTCTGATCGGCGGTGTTCGAAGGTGGAACTTGTTCTACACCCATGGCCTTTAACTTTATGCCTTGGTATTCCTTGGAAGCGGTGCAAATGGGCTTTTCAGTGAACTCGGTATTGGAGACCAGAAAACCTTTTGGGCAGGGCGAGCCCGGCTTACCGTTGTCGATTTGCTTTTTGGTCCATTGTTCGGAACTGGAATTGCGCAGATTGTTGAAGACCACTCCAAGCGGGGAGACATCGCTGAGATACAAATCCTCTTCCTTGGCATCGGCAAGTGCTTGGCGGGTTGCAGCATCCAGTGCTGTAGCCTCGGGCACTAGTAGAAAGGGGCTGGCCCATCCGGTGGCGTCGATACCGTACCCTTCCATAAGCCTCTGTACTTCGCCGTAAATTCCAATGCCGCCTTGGGCAGTAACCGGAATGTTTCGATTGCGACTGGCCAGAGGATAAACCTTTCCCTTTTTTTCGTAATAGGAAACGATCATAGGTTCAAACATCTCTGCAAACTTGTCACGGTTGTCTTTGAACTCTTGCAGGATGGGTCCCATCAAATAGCCATCCGAAGCAAAAGCATGTCCGCCGCAATTGAGACCGGACTCAATGCGAAATTCCCGAACTTCGATTCCTTTTCGGGCGATAAACTTGCCTTGAATCATGCTGGAACGATAATCGGAAACTTTGAGAATAACACCCTTTTTAGCTTCCGCCTCCCCTACCCGGTAAAAATCCGGGAAGTTTTCCATATAGCCATATAGGGTGGGATTGATGCCGGCTGAATACACGATGTTGCCGTTTACTTTGGAATTGGCAAAGCCGCGCAGAGCGGATTTGGCATCGGCATGTTCCATACTCATGGCGTGGCCATCGCGATCATAGGTGATGCGATCGAGTTTGGTCATAATATTGCAATTGATTTTGCCGGGTAGAATCAAGTTGTTGAGTTCATTTTCCAGCTGTCGTTTTTCCGAACCATCCATCATCTTCAGATAAGACTGATAGAGCTTCCGGACGGGTGAGGATTCCGGCAAAAGCTCGAAATACTTGATTTTATCGTTCCCGGACTCGAATGGCAGGGCGCGAATTTCCGCTATTTGCTTTTCCACCACATCGTGAACCAGGTCCAAATAGGCGGTAATGCGGCGGGCCCGGGCATCGGGTTGTCCGGCCGAAATGCTTTGATACTCCAGACCATAGACACCTGTGTAGTACTTGCGAATCCGTTCAATCAGCAAGTCGTCCACAATGGATATTACGGAGGATATTCCGTATTTGGCGATTCTCAGGGGGGAATCAATGGTAAAACCAGTCCCCATTACGGGAATATGGAAAGAATGGTGGGTTTTATACATGCTTACCCTAACAAAAGTGTGGAGTATAGTTTATCAATAAAATTACCTAGTGCTCTTTCAAAACATGTAAAATGATGTCAGATTGCGGTTATTTAGGCTTCGGTGTGGAATTTGGCGAAACCAATTTTTGGAAAATTTTTCTCCATCAGCCCCATTCTGTAGGAATTGGGGCATAGGTACACCAGGTTACCACCCTTGTCCAAAGCCAAGTCATGGGTGTTTTGGGATTTGAAATCCTGAATTTCAACCGCGTCACCGGTTACCCAACGCGCCATAGCCACTGGAGCCGCTTCCAGGCGGCATCGGGCATTATACTCCTCCTCAAGCCTGAACTTAATCACATCAAATTGCAACACACCCACCACACCAAGGACGGGAATGGGGCTGGCCAAGGGATGAAAAAGCTGGGTTGCTCCTTCTTCAGAAAGCTGTTTGAGGCCTTGACTTAGCTGCTTACTCTTCAAGGGATCTTCGAGGTAAACGCGCGAGAAATGCTCCGGCGCAAAATCCGGTATGCCTATGAATTTCAGATTTTCGATTTCCGACAGCGTGTCGCTGATATTGTACAGGCCAGGATCGTGGATACCGATGATATCCCCGGCAAAGGCCTCCTCTATAACGGTTTTATCATTGGCTAGAAAAGTGGATGGTGCAGCCAGACGCACCTGACGGCCACTGCGACAATGGAGCACTTTCGCCCCCCGCACGAACTTTCCGGAACACACCCGCATAAATGCGATTCGGTCTCGATGTTTGGGATCCGTATTGGCCTGGATTTTAAAGACAAAACCGGTAAATACCGGTTCCGTGGCCACAACCGTGCGCTGCTCCGCTTCCCGTGGCATGGGCGAAGGCGCATAGGCTACAAAGCTGTCCAATAGATGCTTGACCCCAAAGTTGTTGATGCCGGATCCGAAATAAACCGGCGACAGCTCACCGCGCAGATATTTCTCATGGCTAAAGGGTTCCATGGCTCCATGCACCAATTCAGCCTGTTCGCGGAACTCGGCCAAATACCTTGGATGAAACCATTCATCCAGGCGACTGTCGTGTAGCCCATCGACCTTGCGCATCTCCCCTTCTTGGGAATCCGGATTAAACAGATGCACCGTATCATTGCCAAAGGCATACACACCTTGGAAAAACTTGCCATTGCCGATGGGCATGGTCATGGGCGAACATTTTAGGCCAAGAATGCGCTCCACTTCATCCATCAAGGCGATGGGCTCCCGCGCGTCCCGGTCCATTTTGTTGATGAAAACCGTCACAGGGCATTTGCGAAGGCTGCACACTTCCATCAACTTGATGGTTTGCGGCTCCACGCCTTTGGCCGCGTCCAATAGCACAAGTACCGAATCCACCGTGACCAAGGCTCGAAAGGTATCTTCGGAAAAGTCCTGATGGCCGGGAGTATCCACCAAATTGATCTGACAGCCTTGGTAGGGGAAACTGAGCACGGAGGAGGACACGGAAATACCGCGTTGCTGTTCGATCTTCATCCAATCCGAGGTGGTGAATTTTTTATTGGCTTTAGCCCGCACATGGCCGGCCTCGCGTATGACTTTTCCGTACCAAAGGAATTTTTCGGTGATGGTGGTTTTGCCGGCATCAGGATGGCTGACAATGGCAAAAGTCCGGCGCTTCAGGATTTCGTCGTTTGTGGTCACGTGTATTCCGGCCTAGGGGATGAGGAAAACAAAAATAGCAAGGAAAGACGCGGGCTGCGAGGCCACGGCTTTCTTTGGTCTTTATAAATTAGGAACAAATGGGAGTAGTAATGGACAATCGACCCGCTTGGCTAGCCAAGGTTCCCCGGCCCAGTCCGGAATTTCCCCGCAATTTCATCGCCGCGGACGCGGACTTGTCCGGTTGGGAAGGCATCAAAACCTATCTGGACGAACTGGTATCCAGGTCGGTACCGGATAGGCACACCTTGATCCAATGGATCCAAGACTATGCCGAATTAGGCGATGCCGTCCATGAAGAAAGCGCCCGGCTTTATATCGCCATGACCTGTTTTACCAATGACGAGGCGAAACAGAATGCCTATCTCAATTTTGTGGAAACAGTGGAGCCGGCCATGGCGCCGGTTATCGATGCCTTGAATCGAAAAATCGTGGCCCATCCGGATTGCGCGGGATTGCCTGCTGAAGTGTATGGGCAATGGCGGGACTCCTTAACAATCAGTATCGAGCTTTTTACGGAAGCCAATATTCCCTTGCATACCGACATCACAAAGTTGGCTCAGGCGTATCAAAAGATTTGTGGAGATATGACGGTGCAATGGGAAGGTCAGACCAAAACCTTGAGCCAAATGTCCTCGATCCTTCAATCCGCGGACCGGTCGAAGCGGGAAAAAGCCTGGATGATAATGGCTGAGCGCCGACTCAAAGACCGGCAAAAGTTGGACGATCTTTTCGACGAGCTGTTTGTCCTTCGCAATCAAACCGCGCGCAATTTAGGCTTAAAGGATTATATCGACTATAGCTTCAAGGCCAATCACCGCACGGATTATGGGACAAAAGATTGCATCGATTTCCATACCAGTATTGAGAAGGCCGTGGTACCCGTTTACCGGAAAGCCCTCGACTATCGAAAAGAAAAATTGAATGTGGACAGCCTTAGGCCGTGGGATATGCAATGTGATCCCTTAGGCCGCCCGCCCTTGCAACCCTTTAAAGAATCAAGTCGATTGATCGAAGGTGTCGATAAGATATTTTCGCAAATGGATCCGGAACTGCACGGATTTTATCGGATGATGACGGATAAAAGTTTGATGGACTTGGATAACCGGGTTGGCAAAGCCCCGGGAGGGTATCAATGCAGCCTGGATGAAGTGCGACTGCCTTTCATATTCATGAATGCCGTCGGCCTCAATGAAGATGTCTTTACCCTGTTGCACGAAAGTGGCCATGCTTTTCACCTCTTATATACGCGGGGCATGTCGCTGGGCTTCAACCGGGGCGCGCCGATGGAATTCAGTGAGGTCGCGTCCATGGCCATGGAACGTTTCGGCTCCCGCTACCTGGGTGAATTTTATGGCCCGGAAGAACATAAGCGCGCCTTGCAAATGGAAGATGAAGAAGTTTTCCGCCTCTTGCCATGGGTTGCCACGGTGGATGCATTCCAGCATTGGCTCTATGCCCATCCCGGGCACACGCAATCCCAGCGCAGAGAAACATGGCTGGCCCTGGACCGGCGCTTCGGCCCCGATTTGAATTGGTCTGGCTTGGAAGATTTCCGGGCTACGGCATGGCATCGTCAATTGCATATTTTCGAGGTGCCTTTTTATTATATCGAATACGGCATTGCCCAGCTTGGAGCGTTGCAGGTGTGGTTGAAATCGTTGCAGGATCAAAAATCAGCCTTGGCGGATTATAAGCGTGGATTGCAATTGGGCGGGACGCTTGGCTTACGCAGCCTTTTCCAAGGGGCAGGATTGGTCTTTGATATGCGCGAGAAAGCAATCCGACCTTTGGTTGAAAAAGTCAAAGAAGAATGGGAAGCCTCAGTTGGAATTTCGAATGGAGTGGGGTTAAAATGAACAGGAATTTATCGGGAATGGATGCAAAACGTAAAGCGGCATTGGACCGCTACGCCGCCACCTCAGAAAAACATTTGGAAGACTTGAAGCGGCTAACGCGAATCCCCAGCGTCAGCTTCGATGGATTTGATCCTGCCCAGGTGGAGCGTTCCGCCGAGTGCACGATGGACATTCTGAAACAGGCTGGATTCGAAAATGTGCAAATCATGCGCATTCCAGGCACGCATCCGTACGTCTACGGGGATTGGCTCAAATGCGAAGGTGCCCCTACCGTTCTCCTCTATGCCCATCACGATGTTCAGCCTGCGT
>JAYSRH010000246.1:0-3929 GCA_043721115.1 Fibrobacteria bacterium
TGGATATCGGTTCCGGCACAGGATTCGTCCCCTTGCAACTTCAAGAATGGTTGAGGCCGGAAGATAAGTTAACCTGTTCGGATATTTCGGCTGGAATGCTGAACGCGTGTCAGGATAATTTGAAAAAATCCAGACTCTGCTGTTTGTTAACGTTCCTCAAACTGGATGGTGGAAAAATAAACCTACCGGATCAATCGCTAGACCTTATCACCCTTAATGCCGTCCTACATCACCTGCCTAAACCTGAATTCGTTTGCCAAGAAATAGACCGACTCCTGAAACCGGGGGGACAGGTATGGATAGGCCATGAACCGACCGTGACCTATGCCAATAGCCGCTTGATGCATTTTAATTATTGGATGCTACTTCCCTTTACGAATTTTAAATTGTTTTGCTACGAGATCCTATTAAGACTGGGTTTGTTTGAAACGTTAAGACATCCTTTGGCCAAATACATACCCGAACTAAAAGACCATAACCTGCTTTTGCAGGCCGTGAATGAACGCTTACTTGCAGGCAAATTTATCCACAAACCCTTGCCTGCTGACACGCTTTCCTCCTTATTGGACGCCCAGTCTCCAACGGCCGGCGGCCCGCAAAAGGGTCGTGGTTTTTCACGAGAAATTTATTCCGGCTATTTTCCAGATTATAAAATTGAATTTTGTGAAACGTATACGCATTTGAATAAAATCCTTATTCGAAACAATTGGCTGGAACGCTACGCAAGATGGTTGGCATTGCGTTTTCCGGAAAGTGGGGCCAATATATTCTGCTGTTTGCGAAAACCTGAGAAGCGTGAAGAGAATTGACTTATTCATCTTGCGTGGGAGCCTTTGAATGAAAATCCTATTTCTTTCCCACGAATTTCCTCCTTTTGGTGGGGGTGCCGGTAGAATTTTATCCCTGTTATGCGAAGAGTTGCACAGGCGCGGAATAGCCATGACCGTGCTGACCGCTGCACCGCCAAGGGACATCAAACAAACTTTTCCATTCGAGGTGGTCTATTTTCCCACCTTCCGAAAAAAACGCTTTACAACTAACGTACCTTCCATGTTACTCTACTTATTCCAAACCTTGCTTTATTGCCTATCTGGAAAGGCAAAAGGCCATTCTTTGGTGTTTTCAAATATGTCTATTCCAGCTGGCATCGCTGGTATAGTCCTCCGACGCGCACTCAAAATTCCCCATGTAATTTGGTACCACAATACGGAAGTGACGCAAAATCGTGCAGCCGGAGCGGGTTTCCTTTTCAGGTGGGCGTACCAATTTATCGGCCAGCGCGCCTCCGTAAACTTGTTTGTTTCAAAAAGTTTAAAGGAATTAGCGGAAACGTATGGCATCATCCCAAGTATGGGCATACTTCCAAATGCAACCCGAATCCAATGTGACACTCGCATTAGTTATAAAAGTGGAAATAAATTGTTCCTTTTTGCGGCACGGATGGAACCGGTAAAGAATCCCATGGTGCTTCTTAAAGCCATTGACGTGCTTCATCGAACAAATAGACTTGCAGGATTAAAATTTGTTTTTGTAGGAAGCGGAACCCTTTTTTCCGAAGTCCAACAAAATATTTTGGAGTTCAAATTGAACGGCGTGGCATCTCTTCATTCTGTCGCCCCCTTCGAAGGCATGGCCGACCTCTACAAATCAGCCTATGCGCTTATTTTACCATCGATTGTAGAGGGCTACCCGACTACAGTTATTGAAGCAGGCATGTTTGGTGTGCCTACCATTGCTACACATACCATTGGAAATTGTGATGCCGTATTGCACAATGAAACCGGAATATTGGTCCCGCTTGATGATGTAGAAGCCCTGGCTTCTGCAATAAGTGTATTGGCCGATGACCCTGCCTTTCGCAACCGGTTAGGCGAAAAAGCATACCTCAAATCTAAACTTTGCACGATACAGAATACAGCCGACGTCTTTCTAGAATATTTCAGTTGAAGGCTGGAAAGCATCCATCCTATAATAATCCATCTTCTAATGATTGCAAAACCGTCGACCTGGTAAGGATAGCATGTCCGGAAAATCTCTTTCTGTGGTGCTCCCATGCCTAAATGAAGTCGAGACCATTGGTATTTGTATCCAAAAAGCATTAAAAGCCATTGCAGCCGAAAATATTTCCGGCGAAGTGGTCGTGGCGGATAACGGAAGCACCGATGGAAGCCAGCAATTAGCCATCACACTTGGTGCCAAAGTTGTACATCAACCCATTCGCGGGTACGGGGCAGCCTATTTAAAAGGCTTGGATTCGGCCCAAGGCGAGTATATCGTCATGGGGGATTCGGACGATACCTACGATTTTCTGGATATTCCCAAGCTGCTCGCTGAACTCGATAAAGGTGCCGATATGGTTATTGGTTCACGGTTTAAGGGAACGATTCTAAAAGGTGCCATGTCGTTTTCGCATCGGTATATTGGCAATCCAGTGCTATCCGGTATCCTCAACCTGTTTTTCCATTCGCATATTTCAGATTGCCATTCCGGATTCCGGGCATTCACTCGAGAGGCCATCCAAAAGCTGAAGTTAACCACGACGGGAATGGAATTCGCATCTGAGATGATTGTATCCGCTTTGCGCAATAAAATTCACATTGTCGAAATTCCCATCACGTATTACCCGCGCAAAGGCATTTCTAAATTGGAGTCTCTTTCCGATGCCTGGCGCCACATGCGGTTCATGTTGCTGTTCAGTCCGAACTGGCTTTTCCTGATACCCGGCTTGGTGCTTTTTGGCGGCGGTCTGATAGCCTTATTGGATACGGCTTTGGGATGGCTCAGTCTATTTGGACATGTATTCGATATTCATGCCATGATCTTTTTCGCAATGTTCACTTTGTTGGGATTTCAAATTATCAATACGGGTCTATTCGCCAAGGCTTTTGGAGTACGCGAAGGATTTAACCTACCTAGTCAAGGATTGGAAAACTTCTATAAAGTATTCTCTCTGGAACGCAGTATTGCACTTGGAGGAAGCCTTTTTCTGGCGGGACTGGCCGGCAGCACCTACATTGTCTATCTCTGGGTGAAAATCAATTTTGTAGGTTATTTTTTGATGCCCAAGCAAAGTCTATTATGCATGGTCATGATGGTTATGGGATTGCAAACCATTTTTTCAGCTTTTTTTATTAGTCTCCTTCGACTCCCCAGGAATTGATGAATTGTACCGAGATTTATTGGATTTGGTATATGGAGTCCATAATTCTATTGGCAACCTCTGGTCGGTAATGTGACGATTCGTAATAATTTCTAATGTCGGAAGTAATCAAATTTATTCCGGAAAAATCGCTGACATTTTCTGAACCAAAAATATTTCTCAAAATTTCTACATCTTGATCGTTTAATTTTATTTGATCATATAACGGGCTGATTACGATTTTGACCCGTGTCGGAGCCTTCTTCAGTATTTCCTGGATGGCTATAAGCATTCCGAATTGTTCCTGATTAATGACCGGAGGAGAGACAATTTGCTCCGCGGGGCGGCTATAGAAGCTTTTGGACTTTACAGCATAATAGTGTGAGGGCTCCAACCTGATGGAGTCATTCCAGGTTTTAAACCGGGTTTCATTGTATTTCAAACTGTATTCCAAATTTGGATTGTGCAAAGTGTAAACCGGATTGCATTTTTCCTTTCCAGAAATCTTGTAAGCCAAATAACCTGGAAAGAAATTAAATGAGCAATAGACTCGGAAAAATTCCAATTGGAATTCTCGGTTGCTTTGTCCTGATAGTAATGGGTGTTTGACAAATAAATGTCCGGTCGAGTTGGAAATACCACGTAAAGTTGAATTATCCATTACAATCAGTGCATTCATGATTTTTATATGTCGTTTATGCAGGAACTCTATTTTTTTGTAAATCCCATATAAAGTCTCATTAGCGGCGTCAAAATGAAAACATCTATCCGAGTCGATGTGTGGACGCCA
>JAYSRH010000247.1:0-10459 GCA_043721115.1 Fibrobacteria bacterium
CACCCCGACTCTTACTAAATTAACCGCATGACGACTCATGCCCCGGTAATCCAGAACCGCAGCGCCCGACATCATTATCATGTGATGGACACCTATGAAGTGGGCATTATGCTGAAAGGCACGGAAATCAAATCCGTGCGTGCCGGCAAGCTGGAATTGGCTGAAGCTTTTGTGATTGTACGAAAAAATGAACTCTGGCTGGTGAATGCGTATATCAATGAATATAGTCAGGGAAATATTTACAATCACCTGCCTCGCCGCGAACGAAAACTGCTGGCCCATAAAAGTGAAATCGTAAAAATTGAAGAGCTGATTTCCCTCAAAGGATTGACCATCATTCCGCTCAAAGCCTATTTCAAGGGCAGTGTGCTGAAGCTTGAAATTGCGATTTGCAAAGGCAAGGAAGCCAGGGACAAACGGCAGGACAAAGCGAAACAGGAGAGCAAACGCGATATGGACCGGGCGATGAGGGATGCCAATCGGAGCGGATGATTTCATGATCGCGAAGTATTTACAACCCCTAGTTCTAGCCCTTTTCCTATGTGCCGGATTATGTGTTCCGGCCTTCAGTTCACTGACATTAAAAGCGGCCGAACCCAAGCAAGGAAGCTGGGCTGGCGGTTCCTTTCCGGATACCACTTTCGAAGGCATTCGCTATGTATCCTCACAATTTTTGGAAAACGTGTTTGGTAAAGAAGGCGTATGGGTGCCAGATCGCCAGAAATTTGTCCTGCCCGATTCCGCCGGGAAAAAATGGTATTTCACTTTGGACAACCCTTATATAAGCATAGGGGATGAAGTGTTCAATCTGGGTTTTCCGGTTAGGCGCAGTGCAGAATTTTTATACCTGCCCTTACCCTCACTCCTTCGGATTTTGAACCAACGCGGCATTACCGTTGAGATTTCGGAGCGAGAATTAACTACAGTAGATAAACCCGCATTGCCAGAACATTCCATTGAATCCCTACCTGGCCGGGCAAATATTCTCGACCTCGGTGTGGAAGAACGCGACAACGGAACGTTAGTGAGTGTCCGCACTGCCGGGAAATTGGATTTGGAATCCCTTTGGGTCCCGCCGCATTATATCCTCAAGTTTCAAGGTGGACAGCTTTCCCCACAGATTCGCCATAAGATGCCAGGCCAGGGTCTGGTCCAAAACATTCAAATTTTTCAAGAAAAGGATTTAGTGCAGGTCACTTTATACATTCCCAAAACCATCGATACCGTTGAGGTGGCTTATGTGCCTGAATCATTGGGTTACCAAATACTTGTCCATAAAAAAGGCAGTCGCCCCAATCCAATTTTAGCGCCTTCCAAGGAGGCATCAAAAAAAGAGGTCCAGAAATCTTTTGGTACTATCATCATTGATCCGGGACACGGAGGAAAGGATCAAGGTGCCCAAGTTGCCGGAGTGAATGAAGCGCCCATGACCTTAGCGGTAGCCAAAGAATTAAAAACAGCCTTGTCCAAAATGGGATTTAAAGCGTTGCTTACCCGCGAAGACGATCGATTTGTGGAACTGAAAGATCGCCCTAAATTTGCTTCCGACCAAGGCGGCGATCTTTTCATCAGCCTACATTGCAACTCCATTGGAGGTTCGCCTAAACGCAAGAAGACGATTTCTGGTTTTACCGCATATATTCTCAGAGAGGGTGAAAGCGAAGAAGATAAGACGCTGGCACGCCGGGAAAATCAAGCTATTAGCGAGGGCAGTGGCAAAAACAATAAAACTGAAATTTCACCTGTTGAATGGATTCTCCTAGAACATCAGTTGAACCTTTACAGCAAGCAAAGCGAAGCCTTAGTGGACATGATCGTCCATGCTTTTGACGGCAATCCCATTGAGAAATATGCAACCGGAGCCGGACAAGCTGGATTCTATGTATTGGTGGGTGCCTATATGCCGGCGGTGCTTTTCGAAATGGGCTTTCTTACCCATGAGGAAGACAGGCGCATTTTGTCCTCAGAAAAAGGACAGAAACAAATTGCGGAAAAACTGGCAAAAGCCATTCAAAAATACCGTCAAAGTCTGAGCAAAAAGTAGCCGATTGGCAAAAAATAGGTGTTTGTCACACCGGTAGTTCGTGCTATCTTTTAGTTCATTCAAAGGGAGTTTAACCTATGTCCGGCCATTCAAAATGGGCAACCACCAAACGCAAAAAAGCCCGCATTGACGGGGCCAGAGCAAAAGTTTTTAATCGACTACTGCGGGAAATCACGGTTGCCGCCCGCATGGGAGGTTCGGATCAGGACGGCAATCCCCGCCTTCGATCCGCTGTGCTCAAAGCCAAAGCCTCCAACATGCCAGCCAAAAACATCGACACCGCCATTGCCAAAGGTGCCGGTGAACTCGAAGGCGTTCATTATTCGGAAATCACCTATGAAGGCTATGGACCTGCGGGAACCGCTATCATGATCGATACCATGACCGACAATAAAGTGCGCACGGTTGCGGAAATCCGGAACATATTCACTAAGGCCGGCTGTCATATGGGTGCGGAAGGATCCGTATCGTGGCTGTTCAAATCCAAAGGCATCATCACTTTGGCCAAAGACGCCATCGATGAGGACACCTTGTTCGAAATCGCCACAGAAGCAGGTGCGGATGATTTGGACACTTCTGGAAGCGAATATGAAATCAAAATGGATCCCCATCATTTTCATCCCGTCCTGGAAGCCTTGCAAAGAAAAAATCTGACCCCACTGACCTCAGAAGTCGTCAAGGTCGCTGATAATATGGTGAAAGTGGTCGGCAAGGATGTGGAAAAAGTCTTGCACCTTTTAGAAGCATTGGATGATCAGGACGATGTCCAAAATGTGCATACCAATGGCGACCTTGATCCAGAGGAAATGGAAAACTTGTGATTGTTCTGGGGGTCGACCCCGGTACACATAGGACCGGTTACGCCTTTCTAGAAAATCGCGACAGCCGAATCCGGGTGCTTGAATATGGAATCATCCGTTGTAAAGCAAAGGATGAGCTGCCGATAAGGCTTGAGCAAATCCACCGGGAATTGCAGGCGTTGATGCAAGTCTATCACCCCACCCATCTGGCTCTCGAGAGCATTTTTTTCGCCAAGTTTCCAAGAGCGGCCTTGATTCTGGGTCATGCCAGAGGGGCTATCATGGTGGCCGCGCAGGCATTGGGCATTCCTGTGGCCGAGTATGCGCCCAGATTGGTAAAGCAGGCTGCAACCGGCAAAGGCGGTGCATCTAAAGAACAGGTGGCCACTTTGATTCAAAGCCACCTCGGTTTGAAAAAGCCACCCACTCCTGCCGATGCCGCTGATGCGTTGGCGATCGCCTTCTGTCACTTGATTCAGTCGCAACGGCGGATTTAAAAACAAAAAGTACTGAACAAACGGGCCCCCAAACCGTTCCCCTCTTGTTAACTTTTGGATCAAACCATGATTGAATTTCTCCGTGGCCGCCTGGCCCAAACTCATCCAACGCGCCTTGTCATCGATGTGGGTGGAGTAGGATTCGGCGTCGACGTTTCTTTACGAACGGCCGAACTCTTTGTGCAGGTTGGTGAGCCAATTGAAATCATCACCTATTTGCATGTCAAAGAGGAGAGTCTGGAGCTCTATGGCTTTCAGAATGCTGTGGAAAAGATGATTTTCCTTAAACTACTGGGTGTCAGCGGGATTGGGCCTAGATTGGCTTTACGCATCCTTTCTGCCGTACAGCCGCATCAACTTGCCCAGATGATAGTTAGCGGTGACATCCGCGCCTTAACGGGTCTAAAAGGCGTTGGCAAAAAAACGGCCGAAGTGATGGTGGCGTCCCTACGCGCTTCACTCGGCAAGCTCGATTTATCGGGTTCAGAAGGTGGTTCGCCTCACCTGGATGCAGGCGGGGAAGCTTCCCGTGATGCTGTGCTGGCCTTGATCACTTTGGGCGTCAAAGATATGGCCGCGCAGTCCGCGGTGCAAAAGGCTTTGGCGAGGCTGGGCGAAAAAGCCAATACCAGCCAGTTGATTACCCAGGCGTTACAGGAAGTCTAGGTTGCAACCATGACTGAACGCATCATCGCTCCGGAACAATTCGGCGACGAACTCGACCAAGATATTTCTCTCCGCCCGGCGACTTTATCGGATTTCGTGGGTCAGGAAAAACTCAAGGAAAGTTTATCAATTTTTTTGCAAGCGGCGCGTGAACGCCAGGAACCGATAGATCATATCCTGTTTGCAGGCCCGCCCGGACTGGGTAAAACCACTTTGGCGCATATCATAGCCAAAGAAATGGGCGCCAATTTAAAAATCACTTCTGGGCCTGCACTGGACAAACCCTCAGAACTGGCCGGACTGCTGACGAACTTGGAAACCAATGATATTCTATTTATCGATGAAATCCATCGCATCAGTAGGGTGATTGAAGAATTCCTTTATCCAGCCATGGAAGATTTTAAGATCGATATCATGCTCGAGTCCGGTCCTTCAGCCAAGTGCATCAACTTGCCGCTCAAGCGATTTACGCTAATCGGGGCAACCACGCGTACGGGCATGTTGACGTCTCCCCTACGCGACCGATTTGGACTGACTTATCGACTGGAGATGTATTCTGAGGCTGAAATGAAAAAAATCCTGCTTCGATCGGCACGAATTCTAAAAGTAGATTTGTCGACGGAAGGCACCGATTTGCTTGCTGCCCGCTGCCGAGGCACGCCGCGTATTGGCAATAGGGTGTTGCGTCGTTGCCGAGATGTCGCCCAAGTCAAGGGAATCGGAAAAATCGACGCGAAAATCGTGGATAAAACTTTGAGTATGTTGGGTATCGATGCAGCAGGTTTGGATGAAATGGACCGAACCATTCTCAAAACCATTATCGATAAATTCGATGGGGGCCCAGTGGGCTTATCCACGCTGGGTGCTTCCATTGGAGAGGAAATGGAAACCCTGGAAGAGGTATACGAACCATTTCTAATCCAAAGCGGTTTTCTAAAACGAACACCCCGCGGACGACAAGCGACCGCTGGCGCCTACCGACACTTGGGATTGATTCCGCCGGCGATTTCACCGGGGCAAGAATCATTGCTATAGTGTCTTCCGTCTGAAAAGACTTTCACGCTTGAAATCAGACTGGTTTCCGGGCCAGTACCCGGGCTGATTTCCCGGCTGGTTTCTATTGGCCGAGCCAAACCTTTGTCTTCCAGGTCGTGTCGTTCATTTTTACGATGGCCATGTACACGCCTTTTCGCAGCGCAGTTTGGCTCGCGGAAAAGCCATAATCCCAGGCAGTCCTATTCGATTTCCCCGCACCGACTACTGATTTTGGATAGAGCGCAATTGTTTTGCCGGACAAATCTTGCAATGTGACGGTGATCGGCGACTTGCCTTCATTAGGTAGAATCAATCGCAATCCACCATCGATTTCTTGCAATTTAAAGGCCTGCACGTCATTATGCATCGCCACGGAATGCTTCACACTGGTGGGTGTTCCCGTATAGGCAGTAAAAATATCTCCTGTAGACAAAATCAAAGGCGTCGCAAAAACCAAGTGAATATTTCCATCTGTGGCGCCGAAGGTAACGGTTGGGCTTAAAGTTACCCCATTGTTTTTAACCACTACGTTTTTTGTAGCTGCGAGGGAGTCCAGGTAGAAATCCATTTGTTTCAATGTGAGTTTCCCGGATTTCACCGCAATCGTGTCCATCTGGTTCATAGCAGTTCTGGCTTGTGAAAAAAGGCCATATCCTTCCGAGCCCATGAAAAAGGAAACATGATTGTCCGGTTTGAAAACGGGGTGAAAGGCAATAGCATTAGCAGGTCCATCATAGGCATATCCTTGCGTAGCCGGGATCGCGGACCAGGCGGCCAATGCGCGAAAGTAATAGGATCCCCATTCCACTTCGCGAAAAGGATCACCACCCGGCCAGTCCCATTCTGGCCTTACCACGCCATTGTAACGGTCCCGCACTGCTTTAAAAACTGTAAATCCTTCAGTAAGCAATCCGGTTTGCATCATAGCTACAGCAGCCCCATATTCAAATCCAGTCATGGATTCGGCATAATAGCCCAATGGATTTGGAGGTTTAGTCGAACCCGTTGGCCAGGTACACATGACTAAGCCCGCATCATTTGGAGAAACGAAATGACGTTGACCTTGGAAATTATAGCCCACAAAACTGGTCTGGAAATTGTTGGTGTACAACTTTTGTAGAGCGGATCGAATATGTGCCTTTGGATACAACTCTCCCAGCCCCAATAAATTCGACCAATACTGTCCAAGCAGTTGATCGATTTCACTGCCATTGCCGTAAGCTTGATCCGTTCCTGGCTTGTCTGGAATCTGAATAAAATATCCCAATTGCATATTGAACAACGCTAGATCCTGCAGAGACTTCCCTCTAGTACGAATTTGAGCGCAGCGTGCAGCCATAGCAGCGTCGCCTTGGAGAGTTGCCATTTTTTCAGTCGCAGCCAGTGCCGCTAAATAAAGGGAACCAATCCAGGTATTATTTCCATTAATATTTCCATCCAAGGTATTCCACTGTGAACCCGTAAGCACGCCATCTTCGTTTAAATCCCAGGTCGTTATGGAATATTCCATAGCCTTTTTGGCTTTGGGCCACATTTGGCTCAGCCACGTGCCATCCACATTGTGCAAGTGCTCGCGATAAATACTGAGAATTTCCGCGAACTGTCCGTCAGTAGCTGGGTGCGATTCCCAAATCCGGAAATTGATGGCACCGGTCGTTTTGTACTGGTTATTGAATACGCCTTCCCGAATGGTTCGTGCCAGATCCGGAAATAGGTATGCATGGCCCTGCGCGTAATGAACGACGTGGGTGCAATTTCCGTCCTGATGTCCGTCTGTGCGCCATCCTTCATTGACTCCCAAAAATCCGTCTTTGTTCCAGAAAACGGTGGGGGAACGCATAATTGCAAAATTGTTTGCTGCGCCATCAAGCATCCAATAAGGAAGATTGGAAGAATAAAAAGTTTTATTAAAGAGTTTTGTTTTTGCGGTCAAGTCCAAAAGATTTGCATTGCAATAATTCGCAACATCCAAGGCACTGCTCCACCACGTAGTATATTTCGGTCCCACTGGATTCGGGCTCCAATTCATACGCCGATTGGGAAAGTACCAGGTTAGAACATAAGTCAGCGTTGTCCTTTGACCTGGAGCCAACGTAGCCTCACTGGATAGCGCACCTTGCAAAGTCTGACCCGTAGTTGACGGTCCAACGCTATCTGCGCCCGTAAGGGTTCCATTGGCCGTAAAATCCGCCAGCAGTGCATCCTGAGTGGACCAGGATGCCGTAGCCGATGCCGCACTTTGCTGGAAAGCCATGAGTGCCATATTTCCAAAGTAGTGTTCGGTGGTGGGAATTTGCGAGCGCATGGAAAGTATTGTCGAACCATTAGTGCGAAGTACGCTATTTATATTGGCGCCATAGCCGCTTAACACGCCCGTGCCGATGGGATTCATTTGCGTGCCCAATAAATTGACCTTTACAGTTTGCGCACTGACATTTTCCACCGTATAGCTATAAACCGCACAAGGAATTGCAGAGTTTTTAGCATCCAATGGAATGAGGGGATTGAAAACTTCCAGCGATACTTTCACCGGCAAAGCGGTTTCAACAAAATCGTACCATCCGAACGGATACTCACCCTTAAAAGTCAGGTCCGTCATTTTTGGCCAATTTCCCTGGTTAACGGTTTGCAAGGCCCGTACCACCGCCGGAGCAGTGCCAACTTGGGTGCGAATGGCAAAAAAGCTATTCGGCATGGTTTTCATCGGGTTGATTTCCCATTCGCCCCAAATCCACCAACTATTGTCACGAGTAGCATTTCCGTTCATGCGTATCGTGCCCGCGCCGATGCCGCCCACTGGAATTTGAATGGCCCCCAATGCAGTTCCCGAATAAATATGGCGAGTGCCATGATCAAATAGTGCTTGGGCAAAACCCTGGTGACAGGTTAAATAGCCAAGCAAGAGGGCGGAGGAAAAAAGCCGAAATTGGCGAAATTTGGTGGATAACGAGGTGAGTTTTATCATAGTAAGAATAGTACTCGGCCTTCCTATAAAATGGTTGCTATCGTCTAATAAAGTGTTCCGAACGCACGGAACGGGCCCGATTCCAAGGAAATGTTTGTGCTAACACACCCAGGCATTCTGGAAGACGCCGGGCTAATCGTCGTTAAGGCCCGAGGACAAAAACGATTCCAGTTCTTCCGGGTTCATAAGCACTTCCCGAGGCTTGCTGCCGCGTTCCTTGCCGACAATACCAGCCCGCTCCATTTGGTCCACCAAGCGCCCGGAGCGTGCATACCCTATTCCCAATCGGCGCTGCAATAAGGACACGGACGCCTGCTTGACCTGAACTACCAATTCTGCCGCTTCCCGGAACTTCTCGTCTCGAGGCTCATCGGATCCTTTTGCATTATCCCCATCGTCATCGAGATTAAAGGATTGGATTTGCGGATAATTCACGAACTGTTGCGATGCACATTTGGCCATTTTTTCCGCTTGATCATCATCCAGAAAACATCCATGCAATCGAACTGGTTCCGGGAATTCAATCGGCCGGAATAGCATGTCGCCTCTACCCAGAAGTTTCTCGGCTCCCATTTTGTCCATGATGGTACGGGCGTCGATTTGGCTCGCGACCTGAAACGCAATACGTGTGGGAAGATTGGCCTTAATGGTTCCCGTGATGACGTTGGTAGACGGGCGTTGTGTCGCCAGGATCAAATGGATACCCACTGCCCGCGCCTTCTGGGCTATACGGGCGATATTCGTTTCCACTTCTTTTCCGGACACCATCATCAAATCGGCCAATTCATCAATGATGATGACGATATAAGCCATCAATTTCCGATCTTCCGTTTCCATTTCTTCCGGAAGTGACGAGGTCCTGACTTTGGCATTGAAGCCCTTGATATTGCGAACGCCGCATTGGGCCAGAATTTCATACCTGCGATCCATTTCCACGGTGGCCCATTTGAGGGCTTGCACAGCCACTTCCGGTTGCGTGATTACCGGATACAGCAAATGCGGAATCGCATCGTAGGGTTTAAGCTCGACCACCTTAGGATCGATGAGAATCATGCGCAATTCATCTGGGCTTTTTGAGCATAAAAAGGAAGCCATAATGCTATTGATGCATACAGATTTTCCAGAACCCGTTTGACCTGCAATCAGCAAATGCGGCGCGCGAGTCAAATCCATCACATAGGGTTCGCCCCCGATAGATTTTCCCAGGCCGATTTTTAACGTGTCCTCTTCGCAGGCGAATTCCGGCGCACGCAGGATTTCCTTGATGTAGACGATTTGTGCTTTACGATTGGGCACCTCAATGCCGACCACGGATTTACCTGGAATCGGAGCGAGTATGCGGATGCTTTTGGCACGTAATGCCAAGGCTAAATCATCCGCTAGAGTGCTGATGCGGCTGACTTTAACACCTGGCGCCAATTCCACTTCATACCTGGTTATCACGGGTCCAGGACAGATTTGTGTCACCTTGCCCATCACTTTGAAGTTGATCAGTTGATCTTCGAGTAATTTGGATTGTTCGCGCAATTCCTCTTCGGTGAATTCCAAGGGCTGTTTAGGGGGTTCGGGAAAAATCTCATCAATGCTAGGAATGCGATAGGTGTCATATTTTATAACGGGTTTGGGGGGTGTGATGGCTTCACCCTGCTCTATGCCATTTTTTCCAATGGGGACCAACAATTCAAGCACTTCCGACGCTTCATTTTTTGCCGGGGATGCTTCGAAGTCCGGCTTTTTTTTTCCTTTCTTTTTGAAATTGGCTTTGAGCGCTTCTAAAGTTTCCTCTTCCGTAATACCTGCAGCTGTTTGGGATGCATCCAGGATCTCCGGCTGGACTTCAGGCGGCACCTTATTTACACGTTCCTGATGCTTTTCCTTGAGCAATAATCCGGCAATTTCCGGATTGCGACTTTTAATTTCCCAGTCATTTAATTCGGAAACCCGTTTGCGTTCTAAGTTGAGGTCCCGAGACTTGCGCACGGCAAGGGGATCGTTTAGGTCGAGTTCAATCAGTTCCTCTTCATTATCGAGTAAGGCATTGTCTAATTTACCGAGGTAATTCCCTTCGGATAGCACAGGCACCTTTTGCGCAGCACCGGGTAGGGCGCGTGCATCCCCAACTGCAGAATCGAGTTTTTCTGAACCAGCACTTCTTTTACGGCTGCCTTCCATTTTGGAAGTTTTTTCCAGCTGTGCCATTGCCAGGGCCGCGTCTGCTGCCTCCGCCCGATCCCTCTCATCGCGTGGCCGATTGGATTTGTTCCAGAGATGGGTTAAGCCCAGAAAAAAAGGTCGGATCACAAAGACGACAAAGGCGGCCGATTGTTCAGAAAGCGCAACAACGCTCATTTTAAAGCCCCAGACCAAGATAAACAGAATGGCTAGGGAAACGATTAGGTATGGACCAAATTGACCAACCCCAAACATGGGTTGAAAAATTTTATGCACCAGG
>JAYSRH010000248.1:0-10434 GCA_043721115.1 Fibrobacteria bacterium
TTCTTTTCCATTACAATGCTTTCTGTATTCTCTCCAACGCCCAGGAAACCAAAGTCGGCAGTGCCACGGCGGGCTACGAGCATTTCTTCAACTGGCTGCGAGCGGATGACGAAAAAGAAAAAGTCAATCGCAAGGGAATTGTCGCCACGGGGACCAGTCTGGAGCGGGCTATCGATGGGTTGCTGGCCAAGAATCGCCTGCTCGACTACATCGAAAACTTTATCCTCTATTACAAGGACCATTTCAAAATCATCGCCCAGAACCATCAATTCCTGGGGGTGAACAAAGCCATCGCTTCGTTTGAAAATCGAGCTGAACGCCAAGGTCGACTGGGTGTGTTCTGGCATACGCAGGGATCGGGCAAAAGCTTTTCCATGATTTTCCTGTCTCGCAAGGTGTTCCACAAATACACGGGCAATTACACCTTTGTCGTAGTCACGGATCGCGATGATTTGGACGGCCAAATCTACCGTAACTTCTTGGATACGGAGACGGTAAAAAAAGAGGAAGCCGCACAGCCCAAGAATGGCGAGCAGATGCGCGAGTTCCTGGGTCAAAACAAACGCCTCGTGTTCACCTTGATCCAAAAGTTCCGCTACGACAAAGGTAAGGAATATCCGGTCTTATCGAATCGCGACGACATCATCGTCATCGTCGATGAGGCGCATCGCACCCAGTACGCCTCTCTGGCCGAGAATATGCGCAAGGGCCTGCCCAACGCGCAGTACTTCGCCTTTACCGGTACGCCGCTGCTGGGTAAAGAGCGCAAGACCAATGCCTGGTTCGGCGACTATGTCAGCGAATACAACTTTGTCCAATCCGTGGATGATGGCGCCACGGTCCCCTTGTTCTATCAAAAGCGCCGCCCTGAGGTTCAAATCCAAAACGAAACTCTAGGAGACGATTTTTATCAAGTCCTGGAAGAGGCTGGCCTGGACGATAAGGCTCAGGAAAAATTGGAAAACGAGTTCGGCAAGGAAATCGAAGTCATCAAGCGGGATGATCGCCTCGAAACCATTGCCAAAGATATAGTGGCCCATTTTCCTAACCGCGGCTACCTGGGCAAGGGCATGGTGGTTTCCATCGACAAGTTCACATCCGTGAAAATGTACGACAAGGTGCAGAAACATTGGAAGGATGCGGTCAAGCGCCTGGTCGGGGATATTGGGAAGACGACGGATCCCGGAAAGAAGGAGCGCCTACAGAAGTCCCTGGAATACATGCGTGCGGTGGAGATGGCGGTAGTTATCAGTGAGGACGGCGGTGAGGAAGAAAGGTTTGCTGCCCAGGGCCTGGACATCAAGCCCCACCGGAAAAAGCTGGCAGCCATCGATGCCAACGGCCACGATCTGGAATACCGGTTCAAGGAACCAGAAGACCCGATGCAATTGGTATTCGTATGCGCCATGTGGTTGACCGGGTTCGATGCACCTACTATTTCCACACTCTATCTGGACAAGCCCATGCAAGGGCACACTCTGATGCAGACCATCGCCCGCGCCAACCGCGTGACGTCGCATCTTATTCGCGGCATCCCCAAACGGAACGGCGAGGTGGTGGATTATTACAACGTATTCGCCAATATGAAGAAGGCGCTCGCGGACTACGCCCTTGGAGACGACAAAAACAAGGGCAATCAGGAACCGGTCCAGGACAAATCCTGTCTGTTTCAATTGTTGGACGATGCCTTGGCCGAAGGTGCAAAGTACTGTGACACTTTGGACATTCCACTAAAAGACCTGTTGGCTACAGGCGAAACGTTTGCCAAGGTAGGTCTATTCCAATCCTTCGCAGATAAGTTGCTGGCGCAAGACCGCTTCTGGCGCGAGTTCAAAGTGTATGAAAACACCATTTCCTCCCTATACGAAGCGTGCAAGCCGGAAGTCCTGCAAGGACAATTCCGCCCCATGATTGCCGTGGTCCAATACCTCCGTGGCGTGGTGGAAAGCCAAATCGGCGAGGCGGATATCGAAGTCGTAAAGCGCAAAATCAGCGACCTGCTGGATATCAGTATCGTGACAGCCCCACAAGACGATTTGGTTAAAGCGCCGCATCCGGAATATAGCGCCATCCGGGATGGAAAGGTCATCGACTTGAGTCGAATCGATTTCGATCACATCAAGGAGCAATTCAAAGCCACCGCGTACAAGAACATCGAAATCGTAAATCTGCGGGAGTTCATCCAGAAAAAACTGGACGCCATGCTGCAGGACAACAGCACGCGTACGGATTTCGCCGAGAAGCTTCAGGACATCATCAACAAATACAATTCAGGCGGCATCGCCACGGAAGATTATTTCGCCGACCTGGTGGAATACGCCCAAGGCTTACAGGCGGAAGAGGAACGGCATATCAAGGAGGGTCTGACCCCTGACGAGCTGGAGTTATTCGATATCCTTAAAAAGGAAAACCTGACCAAGGCCGAGGAGATCAAGGTTAAGAACGCGGCCCGGCATCTGCTGAAGCGTTTGGTGGAAGAGCAACCCAAGGTGCTGGTGCAGGATTGGTTCAAGGACCGGCAAAGCCAAATCAAGGTCCAGACGGCCATCGAAACCGTACTGAATGACGATCTTCCCGAATCCTATGAAAAGGAAGTGTTCAAATCAAAAAGCAGTAAGCTGTTCGATTTGGTATTTGAATACGCGTCCCGTGGAATGAAATGGGCAGCGTAAATGGGTGAGGGGAAAACGAATCGATTCCTGGGCTTCAAGCATGCTTCCGACCAATAGAAAAAAACCGAGAACCCATTTGCGTCACGATTGAAATCCCATTTGGCTCCCCGATTTGGAGCCTGCTTGTACCATTTTATATCCCGTGAACGAATGCGAGCTAAACTAAGCAATAGCAATGTACACCATCAGTAAGTTACGGTGGTTTTAACTAAATTATGGGCCAATAAATTTTTCGTCGATTCAATCACAACGGCCCTTTTTGGGGTGGATTTTCATATGAGAAATATAAAAATTATGACCGAATTATTACAATCAATGCTAGTGGTGATTTTGGTAACGGGATGCGCGTTGAGAAAAAACTATGTGTCAAACGATATTTATAAGGATGAAAAAAAAGTCCACCTCTATATTTGCCCAGTTAAGCCAGGTGACATAACATTTCATTCCAAATTAATTACTGCCGCATTTAAAAAGGAATTCAAAATAAAGACGGATTCGATTGCCAATACTGAAATGGCCAATCTGGTAAACAAAAATTTCAAAAAATGTTTTGTGAAGTACAAATCCAAATTCGAAAAAATTGATACCCTTCCATTAATAGTCGACAGCTTGAAGTTCCTCGCCACCTCTATGTTGGAGACCGGTGCGGGAATTAAAATGAAGTTGCAGGCTGCCATTCCAAATAGGGAGCAATTAGTTCAAAGCGGGATCGAAGATCGGTTTATTCTGGTAACGGACAGCTTGAATTTCCAATATTTATTAACCAATTGTGGTGCATTCTCCCAGTGCAAATATTTGGCTTTCACCTTAAAGTATGCTATTTGGGATTACCAGAATGCGGAAGTAGTATCCATAGGGACGTCGTTTGGGATTGTTTCTGCAGGAACATATATAGCTAGAGATGACTGGGCTACTATAGTGGAGTATGCCGGATTATTGATTCTTAAGCGTTCCCCATTCTATGATTATAGATCCAGGGAGTTTCAAGATGGTGGGTCGTTGCATTGAATGAATGGGCTTCACCCAGCATACTACTTCATACACCTTTAATTATTCTCCTAGCATAAATCGCTGTATTCCGCCAAGACGAAATCGAAGTTGAAATTCATTTCCCGTACCATCGGGCTGTGGGCCGGTTTTCATAAAAAAACTTTTGAACAACATGCCAATTTCCACCGCTATGAGATAGCGCTCAGAAAATTTAAAATCAGAACCAACTCCCAATAAAAAACCTTCGGTATTCTTCAAAAAACCAGGTGTTTTTAGCTCGTTTCCATTTACAAAAATAGCCCTTTCCTTAAAGGCCAGCTTTGCCATACCCATGTATCCGTACAAGCCGATATCAACCGCAGTAGTTGCAAATGATCCACCAAGGATAATTTCTAAGGAATAGTCCGATCTATCAATGACCCATTGGTCTATTTTCGTTGCCAGCAAAGTGTCTTTATTAATGGCATTCAGTATCTTTCCATTCAATAAAAAATTCGAAAGACCATAGCCTAATCGAAGCCCTATGATATTTCGGTAAGAAATAAAAGTTCGGAAAGAAAGCGGGAATCCGTCAAATTCCGCGAAGTCATTGAAATCAAAGCGCTGAAGTGGATATTGGGGAAAACTTGCCGGTATATTTGGATCTGCCGATTCATCGTTCGACATGCCCGCATAAAGGCCTACGCTGGCCTCAATGCCGAGGTCTATGCAATTCGGGGAATGGGAAACGACTTCTCCGCTATGGTAGACCTTTTTAGCCCGAGTAGTATCGTTTTCATCCTTTTGGGATAAAAACTTTTGGTGTGCCAAATCAATATCTATTTGTTTGAGGGACGTACTAAGATCAGGACATTGCACCTTACCGGCCGCTAAAGGTGCGTATGAATTTCGAAATAGAATGAGGTACGCGCAGGAATCGCCTCTTTGCTTCAACGCAATAAGAGGTTTTTTAAGTTTATCGAAAAAAGATTCTTGCTCTGGTTTATGGGTGGAAAAATCGTTTGCTTTGGACCCGGAGTAAAGATTGAGAAATGCCCAATGGAGATAGCTATCTTGACCGCTGGAATCGGGAGAATAGGGGCGGATAAGGCAGGAAGCAGGATAAATGGGGGAGTCAATTTTTTTACAATCCCAAATAGAATCGCTATTGGGTGAAAGCGTATCCGTTCTCCAAACCATCAAATCAACGGTCTTGTTTTCGGGAAGCACGCGGGCCTTCATAAAAATAGACTTGGCAATGACATCGTTAGGCGCCAAAAATCCAAATATTACCAACAAGAAATAAAGGGCTGAATAAAAACGCATTTGAAAAAAGCTCCTATTTGATTAGCCCGTAGGCCGTTTGGGCTTGGTGCAATTCATCCGCGCTGAACGGCGCTCCAAAAATATCCGAAACTTCAAAGGGAATTTTCTTTTCTGGGTCGATAACGCCCAGGGTGGCTATAGCTTCGTCGCAAACGCGAATGGAAAAGGTGGCGGGCCCCATGGAAGTATGCCGTGCTACCAATTTATTCGTAAGCAATGGGATTACTTTGGGAATCCAATCCGGTTTATGGATATAGCGCAGCGTAGTCAGGGCTTTTGCCTTGTCCGCAGGAGAGCCGTGTTCTAGGGCAAAAGTCAGTTTGCGGGTTTCCTTGATGAATCCAAGTTTCGCCAAGGCCTTGTCATAGGCCTCCAACGATTCCGAGGCTTTTTCTTTTTTCCGTAAAGTCAATAGCGGCTCTACCATTCCAGTATCCCCAGTGTTACCTATTGCCAAAAGGAGATTCACATTCGTTTCATCATTTGCAGCGGAGGGATACCGGTGTTCCAATTCATTGTACAATCGTTTGGCGTCGGAAGGTTTGCCATGCTCGAGGAGCATTTCCGAAGATCGATATTGCAGGGCCGCGTCCTTGTCTTTAAGTCCTTTGAACAGCAATTCCCGACTCCAATCCGTCTGCAGTCGATCGGAAATTTCCAGCACTAGCTCTCGGCTTTTAGTAGAACTGGATTGATAGTGAGTCAAAAAAGAATAGTCCCCGGCCTTGCTGGGGTTCAATTCCTTCATCAAGGAGCGATCGGCTTTATCAATGCGTGCTTTAATCGAATTTTGATCCATAGGACTTCCTTTGCTTGGGCCGGCAAGTAATAATAGTGTGGCGAATAGCGCTTTAAAATCAGGCATCAATTGCGATTCCATGCGCTGGATAGGGTCGATTTGTGATGCTGGTGTGTGATCTAGCCAATTCCCCGTCCGTACCGTCATTAGGCAAGTCTTTGACGGAAACCAAATCTCCGGCCAGCATGAAATTGTTCTCGTCTGATCCGTAGGTCAAATCCTGCCACCAGCGGTCGGGATCGTTGGTATCGTAATTCACATATTTGGACATTAGCCGCATGCGCGACCACAAATCATGACGCCACGGTGTAGCTACGCCACGATCATCGGTATGGGCATATTGGGCGCGGGTCAGTTTCAGCATATGTCCAAATTCATGGGCCAACACACGACCCATCATAGGCATGTCTGCGCCCTTGCTGGAAAAAACTGCGGAAGGGTTAAAGGCCCAGCGATTTCCGGCATGGGCAAGCGGAGTGGAATTTTCCAGCACCCCATCCGCATTGTGATAGGTCATGCTGAGAAGTTGGGTGAAGTAAATATTCATGACGCCACTTCGGTTTAATCTCCTAGCGATGGTGCTGGAGCGAATATGATTGTGAACATAGTCATCGGCCACCATTCCCGCTTGCGCCTCATCCAAAGTATGCGATTCAAAGGCGCGAAACACAAAACGCACGCCTGCAGGATTCCAGATGTCGTTTATTCGATCGATAAGCGATCGGGCTTCCGCTTCCGTCCAGTTTGGTGGATCTGCCAATTCCGCGCCTCCGGCATCGCGCACTGTCAAGAGGTGACCCCAAAGGTCCACTTGCATAAGTGCAACTACCTTAACATCGAGCGATGCAATGATGGGCCCATCCGCAGCTCCTTGATGCATCTCTAACACTTCATCCCCCGTAGCCACGGCGCTGAATTCAAATCGATCATTGTATGTCGTCATGATGCTATTGGTAACGGACACGGTACCATTGCCGGAATGAGCCGTTAAGTGCCAGGGAAAACTACTTTCGTCCAAATTGATTGGAAAGCAGCCAAGTTTATAAACCGGGGAGGGAGCTTCACCGGCCACCGGAGCGGGAAGAGAGAGCTTCATGGCCTCACCTCCCCGGAAATCGATCTGGGGTGAGTCCCTGCGCGTGGCGCCAACATTAGCCCTTTCAAAATAGGCCAAGTAACGACGATTGAGCGGTTGTTGCCCGCCAGGCATATGTCCAGCGTTACTAAAAATCTGATTGATTTTAGTGCGGGTATTTGACCCGGCAACCCCATCAATAACCAATCCGTGGTCCGCTTGAAATTGCAAAATGGCTTGTTCCGCCAAATCATTCATGGCATCGGTTACGGCGCCATGTTGGTAGCCGAGAATTTGCAGTCTTTGCAACGCGCCTTCCAGATTGGTATTCGGCCGCAATGCGCCATCCCATACCACAATCGTCCGCTCCCCGGTTGGATCCGGATCAGTTCCGTTCACGCGAATGACGTTATACTGGGTTCCGAACAATTCGAGAATCGCCGTCTCACCCAAAGGCATGTCGAAGTGATAAATGCCCTCTACGGGTTGCACCTGAGACACCGCGCCGGAATGCAAAGTAAGCGTGGCATCCCCACCCGTTGTGATGCGCCGGTTCGCTACCGTACCCGGTCGTGTTTGAAAAACGATATGCACCGCGGCGGTATTGAAATGCGCCGTAGATCCTGAATTGCCATCACCTTCTGCCATATCTGCCTTTTTTCAAGGAGTCTTTGATTTTGAAACATTTGAATCGACTGGATTCCCCTTATTTTGTTGGGCTTTTTGTAATTCCTCTTCTATAAACTCTATATAGCTTCGTATTTCAACTGTATGGATGTCATCGATTAACCATTTTCCTGATGCTTTTCTGATGTCGAATACAACCCGATTTCCGAATCCTGATATCTTAAAAACCACTTCGGTTTTTGCATATTTAAGTTTTGAGACAAGCGTCTTAATTTTTATTTCAGAAATTGCATAGCCCGGAAATTCAACATCATCACACTGACAAAGTGGATCATAGCCAAATCCATGTCTATCATGCGACTGTTTGGAAAGCACACGATATTTTTCCAAAAACTTTGGGGTAAAAATTGTATCTCCGCCAGCACCCAGTAAATCCGGAATTTGTTTGGTCCGATATTGATCATATATTCTTGTGATAAACTCGGTTGAAGTGCCTTGGGCTTGCACATAGAAAATCGAAGAAAATATCAAATAACAAACGGGAGATGTTCTAGTAAGTCGAATCATTTTACCTCCCCCCGAACATGGTTATATGACCCGCTGAGCTTCCACCTTCATAAGGCTGAATAACTGCAATATCTCCTTTAATTGGGACATAATTCTCCTTTTCAATTTCAAAAAATCCATAATGATTAAGAACTAAATTGATATCTCTTACTAACTCTGGCTTTGATCTCTTTATTCATCCACCGCCCAGATCTCCGTTGCCAATAAACTCGAGTGACTTTAATTCTAATGGTTGTATTCGCAAGTAGCCGACACCTCCGGTCCATTTTGTACGAATTTACATCGTCCAGAGGCATGAGGTCGAATTGGGATAAGCAATTCGATGTCGAAATACTCTTTCTTTACTGGGTCTACTTTTCCTAGATACGCGCATTTTAAATAGGGGTCGATTTGAGAAGTATCCAAGTAGGTTTCCGCGAAGCTTGAATCAGGACTGTCCTCGAAGTACAGGGTTTCTTCATCCCACACATGTTCTTGAAGATTCGATCCGGTTTTGGTGATTAACGCACCTGAACGGAGCTTAATTTTCGAACCTGATAACACACCTATTAAAATCGATTCTGAAGGTAGACCTTGGCCTTTCAGTAGAAAATCCGGGCAATGGACCCCATCCTTTTTCGAAGAGGTGTCGGAGGAATTACAGGCAATGGACAATGCGCAGGTACCTGTCAAAATCAATGGCCAATATTTCATTCGATTTGTTCCATTTATTCCGTTTAATCTATGAATCGGTTAATACAACAAAATACTCTTCCCCATCATCAACCCATTTTACCCGATTCTCGTGCTTGTCACCTTTGGAGTCCGTCCATACCTTTTTCGCCGTAGATCCTGAACTGCCGTCACCTACTGCCATATCAATTTACCTCAAGCCTTATTTATTTAGGTTGGCTTGCGTCGGCCAAGCCCATTATTTTAAAACGCCAGTGCACTTTTGTATGGATTTCCTTTGATACACAAACCTCTTAATTTCGATAAAAGTTAAAAATTTAAACGTCATCACTCGGGATTCCCGGCGCTCTTAACACTCTAATTTTCCAGCCCTGCTTTTCTTTGACCAGGCGGAGGTATCCATCGGATTCGGTGCGAAGACTCGTAGAAGGAAGGAATCCTTTTTCACCATTTGAACGCGTCACTTTGCGCCAGGTGCAATTGGAAAAGTGCGTGTCACAAAGAGTATCAGAATAGGATGTACAAATCTCTCTTTCCGATAGAGTTGCCATGACGATTGCTGAGCTGTCGGGTGATTGGCGAAGTTTTGCACCTACCTGGATTACAACGCCACACCCACTTTCTTCACAACGGCTTTCATCCGCTTCGGTAAGGCAATTGTAATAGGGGGCAGTGAAAATACTGTCTTTTGAACTTGAGGAGAAACAACCGCCGTTTGATAATAGAGATACAAGCAGTGATTTGAGTGGGATGAGGTTTTCGGTGCCACCGTTAAGCTTCCATAGTTCGACCACACCATCAGGGCCAGCGGCTGTACCGGGATTGAATTCGAGAATATTTGAAAAAGCATTTAAAACATGGGTCTGGTCCCCTGCTTCCAGATCCTGAAGAAGCTTGGCTTTGAATGCAGCCACGGTCCCGCCTTGGTTCCATTGATCTACCAAAGGTTGGAAGCGGAGAGAATTGGCTTTGGCCAGTTGGCCTTGGCTTGAATCTTCAATGGGTGAGAATTTTGATGTCGGTTCCCTATGGACTTCTTGTTTCGCAACATTGCAGGATAAGATCACCAGCAAGCTCCATACCCCTAAGATTATTAGCCGAACCATTTTCATCCGAGCTTTCTAACTGGCCATGAGCGAGCGCATGGATTTTCCATTTAATGTCTCAGAGCTTTTCACGGAGACTTTCGATTTGTATCACTCGATTCATTCACGTGTGTATTTATTTTTAAAATTAGGCAACCGCATTAAGGTTCCTCATCTGAATAAGCGAGTTTAAATGTCTTTCCATTAAAAAATAAAATCGTTTCAATCCCTGCGTTTTCGAACACCCCAATCACGTCCCCTTTTAACACTACTCTGGCATGCCAATCAGAGTAAGTTGAATCATTCGGATGTATTATACGAAAGCGGTCTTCAATTTTCATTTCGTATTCGTTCTTTGAAGTTTCAGGGTTTTCAAAAAAACCGGAGTCCTGTAAAAAAAATGAAAAATGCTTATCCAGTTTAATCAACAAGCCTGGTTCGCTCAAAACCATTTTATTCTTTATTTCCTGCGACCATGGGTTCGAGCACGAAATTCCGTGAGAACAGAAAGCAGTATTATTTGGAATCACTAAGAATAATGAATCCGCACGACCGTCTGCATCGAAATCCGCATTCCATGCATATTGCAATCCGTAAGGATTGTGAAGAAAATGAAAATCGTACTCGTTCCGATTATTACTT
>JAYSRH010000249.1:0-3908 GCA_043721115.1 Fibrobacteria bacterium
CCAGTAGCCAAATTCCATTCGTCGTGCCCTGTTGGTCCTCTGGTGGGCGAATCGGCATCCGCATCGGGACCTACTTCACCCCAAAAGATCCAACCCGATTTGGAATCCACTCGAACGTGATAGGGATTGCGATGGCCCATTGTAAAAATTTCTTTGCGAACCAATCTGAGAGTGTCTTTACTATCCCATCCGGGATTAAAGGTGTTGTCGTTTATCTTTTCCCACAGATTGCCTGCAGGCACGTCATAAGTCGTGGTCAATCCCGGAATCGGCGTTTGGTCATCAGCAAAAGCCAACGGCTTGATACGCAAAATCTTTCCCCGCAAATCATTTGAGTTCGCCGAAGTCATTTGGGCATCCGCAGCAGTACGTAAAATATTAAAAGGGCCGAATCCTGCATTGACGCCATCATGAGGATCGGTATTATCCCCGGTTCCAATCACAAGTACGCCCTTGTCGTCAAAAGCAAGGCCTCCGGCGGCATGATGACGATCATCCTTGGATCTTGGAAACCGGAGAATCACCTTTTTATTGGTGAGTTGACTGCCAGTGATGGTATACCGTCCCAACTCCATGGCCCGGTTAGGGCAGTTTTCTCCGCAAGGATCGGAATAAAAAGCATACAACCAATGGTTGATTGCAAATTTTGGATCGAGGGCAATGCCCAACAGGCCATCCTCAACGCCCATCCAGGTTGGGATGGTGCCAACCAAGGTTGGGGGCTGCGGATTTGTCGCACTCGGGATATAGACTCGGATTTCACCGGTTTTCATTTTTCCAACAAAGACACGTCCATCTGGAGCTATAGCCATTTGCACTGGACCATAGGATCCCAAAGGCAACTCCTCCAACCCCATATTGGTATCCACTAGGGTTACCACTTTTAATTCGCCAGCGGTGGGTTGATGGCAGGTGGATTGAGCCAAACTCGTAAACGGAAAAATAACGGACAGGGCAATCCCATAAATAAAGAAGTTCATTTTATTCTACTCCGTAACGGGGAATTTATTGGTTTTGGAAGCTATTTGGTAAACAGACATAGTGTGATTCAATATAGCTGGACAGGCTCATCTGTCAACCGGAATTAATTGAATGCAAGCATATCGAAAAAGCTGGGTAAACAGAAATTCCCTCTAAAATACCCTAGGATTCAGCCATTTTCCTCGCTTTGGCAAGAATCAGCGATGCAGCCTCGGCGAAATCGGAGAGGAGAGCGTCTACATTCGACAACTCCCGCTCCCCTACAACCTCGTAGTAATAGCGGAATTTTGGTTCAGTGCCGGAAGGGCGCAATAAAATCCAACTACGGTCGCTGAAAACGATTTTAAGCCCGTCGGCAATATTAGTGCGGACGACGATTTTTTCCAGGTCGCCAACTTTGAGGGATTCCCCTTCCCGCACCAAACCGCCTTCCAGCACCTTCATAACGGCATCCTTGTACAACTGCCAAGCCTCCACGGACACGCCTTTTACATCTGCGCCCCCTTTACCTGGATAGAAGTATCCGTATTCTTTGCCAAGGTCGAAATACATTTCGGAAAGGTTGCGTCCTGAAGAAGCCATAGCATCCAGGGCGGAAAGGAATCCGGCCAAAGCGCATTTTTCCAAGGTATGCCCTTGAAATGAAATGCCGTCGCTTTCCTCATACGCCATCACGGCGTCTCCACTAGTAAGTGGCTTTCGAAAGTATTTGAAGCCTACGCAGCCTTCCAAAACTTTTTGGCCATGCTTGCGCGCTATTTCGGAAGCGAATCCCGATGAAGGAACGCTGGTCGCCAAACCGCCTTTAAGGCCTTGTTTCAGCAGGTTAGAATAGGCTACCGCTGCAAAACGATTCATATCCATATCGAGCCGATCGTCCGCAAAGCGAATCCGATCGGCATCCGGGTCAAGGGCTACACCGAGATTTAGAGCACGATCGGCTTGCTTGAGCTTAACCATAAGCAAAGCTTGATTCTTGGCATTGGGTTCCGGTTTTACCCCATGGAAAGAATAATCGTCTTCAGTATTGTAAAAATGGATGGCGTCCGCATCCTGCAAAGCCGAAAGGGTTTCAGCACCCAGTAGATTTTGAATATAGCCGCGGGAAGAGCCGTGCATATTATCAATGGCAATGCAAAGCCGACCTTTGTTTTCTTGCAACCAGGCGCGGAGGCGAGGCAAATTGAAAACTTTGCTCTTTTTTTCCACAAATTCCGTAAACCGGGTAGCGGCATCGATTTTTGTTCGCAGCGGACTGTAATCCGTCACAGCCCGTACAAATGGTTCTGAGGAGCGCATCAATGCATTAGCGGCACTTTCAATTAGCGAAGTGAGATTGATATCCGCTGGCCCACCATCTGCGGGATTGAACTTGATGCCAGCGTATTCCATAGGGTTATGGGAAGGCGTGAAATTAATCGACCCGGCCGCCTTTAGCTCGGTCTGAATGGCCGAACCTACGCCTGTCGGGCACTCCCCGGCGTCGAAGATTCGAATACCTTCCGCGGCGAGCTCATGCATGGCGGCTGCCAGAAATTCGTCTCCCATGAAGCGATTGTCCCTCAGGACCAGGATTCCCGCCGATTTCACCTTTTCGAAACCAGCATATTCATTCGTCTTCAGAAACTCACTGGACTTCATCATTGTGATGATTCCTCGCACAACCTTGTGCACATTCTCGATGGTAAAGCCTTCCCCAATCGCCTCACGCCAACCGGACGTGCCGAATACCACCGTGGTTGGCTGTAAGGATTCGCGAGCCATACCGCCCTGGAATTCACGTATGCGAGTGATCGCGTTAACGCAAGCGGACCTTATCTCTGCGGGAAGTTGATGTGCGTTGAAGCACGCCCCGAGAAGATTGGCCGCCTCCCAAAGATTTGGTCCAGACGATCCATCAGCTTTCAGATTAGATAGGATTTTTACCGACCAATCAGCCGGTAATGCGGCTAGAATCAATTCCAAGTCTTGGCACAAAGCGTCTGCAAAATCACGTTTTAACATTAAAGTTCCTTAACCAAGATTCCAATTTCCTGTCCACCATGGTGAATGGTCTCCTGCACCGACCATCCCAATTTTTCGAATGCCCCTTGTGTGATGGGGTTAAATACATACAGCTTTTTATGGCCTGCGTCGCGCGCGATTTTTTCAATTTCTCCAACCAAGGCTTTGGAAACACCGGTCCCTCGATGATCGGGATGCACATAAACCGATGAAAGCCAAGGAGTGTAATTCGGTAGGACGTCCATTTCTGTTGCTTTGAGGGACGCGGTGCCCAGAACACCGCGTTCATCGTGCGCGACTAGGGTTATCGGCATTTCGGTTTCAATAATTCGTCCAAAAAGTCCACGCTGGATTTCCTGCAAATCCCTAAGTGGAAAAGCATACGCCCACTCATCATATATCCATTTGGCGATGATGGGTATCCAGAGTTGGAAATACTTAACGTGACTTATTTGCATAAAGAGAAAATAGCTTTCTCCGGTGCGGAATTGAATGAAATCATGAGATCTAGGACAAAGGGATACAATCACCCCGAATTTCGCGAAAAATTAAGTGCCCAATATTACCCATAAGTAGCCATATTGGATTCCGTGAACACTTCAATGCCATATGTACTCATGCGGATTGGAGCGTGTATGGCCCTAATCGGCTTGGTTCCCCATGTTTGCAGTGAGAGTTTACACGGAAAAATCATGGACCGGTCCAGTTTTGCTACAACGGTTTGGGGACAACCCGTGGCCGGGGTGAAATTGGTCCTGTTTGATTCCTTGGGAAAACGGATTGGAACTAAAACCACAAGTCGCTCAGGGACCTATCGTTTTCCAAAGGTAACTCCCGGAACGTATACGCTTGCCTTGCAGCGCAAGGAATACTCCCCTTCCCCATTACTGCGCATCATTGCGCTTGGTACAGAAGACACCGTC
>JAYSRH010000250.1:0-10419 GCA_043721115.1 Fibrobacteria bacterium
CTGCTATATTTTGGACGTCCAAATTGGGACAACAAAAGTTTCAATTAAGTTCATGAGCTTACTTTGATGGATGCCGTCAAAAAGCTTCTACACGTACCATTTGTAACTATACTTTCAATTTTTGCAGTTATACTTTTCCTAAGGAGGATTTTTTAATGAAAACTTCGAATCTTTCCGCCGTAGGCATACTATTCGCAATGGTGTTTTCCTCAGCCTTTTCCGCCGAGCCCGTAAAACCCACCCGGCCCGTAGTGGCCGTCATTCCTAAAGGCACCATGTATGAATTTTGGCAAGCGGTGCATGCCGGTGCCATGAAGGCGGGATTGGAAGAGGGTGCCGATATCCTCTGGCAGGGACCCGCAAAAGAAGACGATCGTATGGGGCAAATCGAGGTGCTCAAGAGTTTTGTCGCCAAAAAAGTGGATGCCATCGTCATTGCACCCTTGGATGAAACGGCATTGGCTCGACCAGTGGAAATGGCCGTCAAAAAGAAGATCCCCGTAGTGGTGATTGATTCGGATCTCAAATCCAAAGCCTTCGCCAGCTTTGTCGCGACGGATAATTTTGCGGCGGGCAAAATAGCGGCGAAGTATTTGGCTGAAGTGTTCATGGCAAGACTTGATTCCGCCTCTTTCAAGGCTGGACAACCTGTTGGAAAGGTCATCTTAATGCGGTATTTGGCAGGTTCTGCCAGCAACACGAATCGTGAAAACGGCTTCCTTGCAGGTTTGGCCGAATATGCACCGAAAGTTGAAGTTTTGTCTTCGGACCAATATTCTGGGGTGACGACCGAATCGGCGTTACAAACAGCACAAAGCTTGCTCATTAAATTTCCAGCCGTAGAAGCCATTTTTTCGCCAAACGCACCAACGACAGCCGCAATGTTACGGGCGTTAAAAATTGCCAAGAGAACTGGTAATGTTTACCTGGTCGGTTTTGACGCAACGGAAGAGCTTTTGAAATCTTTGAAGTACGGTGAAATAGCCGGACTCGTCGTGCAGGATCCGTTCCGTATAGGTTACCTTGGGGTCAAGACAGCATTGGCCGTCAAACGCAAAGAAAAAGTGGAAAAACGAATCGATACGGGTTCACGCTTAATACTGCCGGCAGATCTGGCAAAGCCTGAAGTGGAAGCGTTGCTTCATCCCGATCTCAAAAAATGGCTGGGGGAGCAGCAAAACCGGTGAATTTGTAACTTTCCCCACATGAGCCTAGATCCCTTCGCCAAGTCGCCCATGGATCCTTTTAAGTCCGGCGACGCCTTTAACCCCAAAGCCCCCGATGACATATTTACCAAGCCCAAACCTAAGTTCGGGGGCGGCGGATCCGGTAATGGTGGTGGCGGAACAGGCCGAGCGCGCCGACCTGAACCAGAACCAGAGTTGGAGCCCCTTGACATTCCAATTGAACCCGTCGCCCCTGAGCCGGAAAAGCCGAAACCTTCGGTCACCCTTCGCAACCCAAAATGGGAAGTGGAGAAAGTGGGATTCAATGAAGAGACGGACATCTCCGTTGAAGTGGACCTGCCGGAGAAGATCGCCCATAGGACCAAGATCGCTTTTGAGTTATTTGCTAAAACACCGGATGGACCATGTTTAATTGTAAAAGGCGAAGGGCATGCCAAGGATGGCAAGGCCTCCTGCCGCATACCGGTTTACATACCCAGTTATAAGGATGCTAATGGCAATAGTTTGCAAAAGGTGGACTATTATTTCACTGCCAAGCATTCGGATTCGGTGTTATTAAACGGATCGGCTAAGACAAAGTTGGTCGATGAGATGTCTGAGCGTTTGATCGAGTCCCATATCCTGCCTGATCTTACCTTCGCCTTCGACAAAAGCTTTTTACACCCCAAGCATGCCGCCGCACTCAAGAGCATGTGTGCCACGATTAAAACTTGGCGGGAAAAGAATCCGGATGGAAAGCTGGCGGTATTTGGCCATGCCGATGCGGTGGGCAAAGAAGAATACAATAAGGCCTTATCGGAGCGCCGGGCGAAATCGGTCTTTGGTTTTCTGATGAAGGATACTGGCGCTTGGAGCGAATTGGATAAAGAGGAAAAGTGGGATTTGGTTTGTATTCAGGATTTGCTGAGACATTTGGGGCATGATCCTGGGGCGTCTGATGGGCAGGATGGGCCTAAGACTCAAGGCGCGGTGAAGGAGTTTCAGAAAAAGCAGGGACTGTTTGAGGATGGCAAAGCTGGTAGCGACACCCGTAAGGCCATATACCAAAGTTTTATGGATGACTGCAATTCATTGAGTTTGAAGGCAAAAAACTTTGACGATATCAATGGGAGTCCAATAGCGGGTTGTAGTGAGTTTAATTTGGTGGAAGAAACGAAAGGCGCCTGTGAAGCGAATCGACGAGTAGCGGTGTTGTTATTGAAGTCGAATAAGAATTTTCCGATTCATTATCCTTGTGCTAAGGGGGACGTGAATGCGTGCAAAAGTCAGGTGGGCAGGGAGGGAAAGCGGCGGACGGCTGGGTTTGGGTGCTTTTTTTATGATGGTTTGGTTGTGGAAAAGAAGGGCGGCGGTGGGAAATCCACCGAACCAATTAGCAACTTACATTGGGATGTAGAGACGGCTCAATGCGGTGATTCGGTAAAGCTCCTTGGAGATTCGACCTTACCAGCGGGTACTGAAGTAAAGGTGAAACTAGCTACAGAATCTGAAGTATGTGAAGAGACAAAGTGCACAATAACCTCAGGAAAATTCGAACTCATCTGGGTAGTACACAGTGTACATTTCTCTATTGGCGAGGATGGCAAGCCCTTACCGGAAGCAGAAATATTCACAGACCTGGAAATATCAGGTAAAAAGTATGACCCAACTAAAAACTTAAAGGTCAAAAAAGTGCATGCCGGCAAACCGGAAATTTTTGATCAAAAATTTCAGTGGGGCAAGTACGGAGTTCATTCAAAATTTACCCAGGCGATCGAAGGGAAAACCCAAAAAATTACTGTAAAAAAGAAAGTCATGAAAACTTGGGGCGCCACTTATGTTGACTTAACCAAGGCTGGTGTTAAAGGCGTTGGCGGTGATTTCCCCTGGGCAGGAATGCGTTGGGCACGATGCAAAAAAAACACGATGGCTCCAGTGGAATACTGGGATAATAAAGAGTGGAAACTTATTCCAACTTCGGCAGGCATTGATTCAGGGGATTATGGAACCCTTCCCATCATCAAAACTGGGAATAAAGCCCATTGGGTCAAATCAAAAGATGCGATCTGGCCCGACCCTGTGGAAGATTACAAGTGGGAAGATTACGAGAACAAGCGAAATGCATGGATAAACGATTCGAGTAAACGTTGGTCCGAAGTCTTCAATATTAGACGCAAAGACTGCAAAGCACCTCCAGAAAAATTCTGCTGTAGCTATGAATTCAGCTTAGAATTCACGATGGAAAAAGTTGATGCCTACGGTGAAGATGTTATCTGTCTTTCACCCGGTCCTTTACGATCCAATGCAGGACTCTTGTTCTATGGTGATGATCGGATTGCCATGGGAGCCCATGAGGTAGGGCATCTTGTGGGTCAACCTGACGAATACCCAAAGGGTGCTGTAGATACTTCCGTGAATGGGGATGGTGCAGTAAATGGGTTGGACAATACGACCTTGATGGGTAGTAGCTTGGTCAATGAAAGCAATAACAAGATCAAAAAGAGGCATTACTCAAATTTTGTTTCAATGGCTCGCAAGCTAATCAAAAATAGTGGTGGAAAAGACGAAGACTGGGTATTAGTAGAAGCAAAGGTGGCTAGTAAATGAATTTCGATCGACTTTCTGAAGCCTATTTTTCTGGAACGTCCGAATCAAAAATGAAATCGAGCATTGAGTACAAGAGCATGTCTGGAGCAGGAATTGGATCTGGCTTAACCACACAACAGACGACTCTAACTGTCAAGGGAAATGGCGAGTTAGAGTTTTTTAGACGAGGAGACTTCATGGAAAGGGGCGAGGTTTGGCCAGGGATTTGGCGCGCCTTTTGCCAAAATCACGACATTGAAAACGTTTGGGACAAACTTGGAAATTTGGGTCCCGACAGTTTTCCAGAACGAATGGCCGACCCTGGGGATACGGTTACCAATTTAACCGCATTTTTTCCTAATACAATTGAAAAGCTTGAGTGGGGTCCAAGAGACCATTCCGCCCCTGCTCCGGGATCTGATTTTCTTGTCGCCTTAGCCCCCTTAATAAATCAAGCTTCCCAGGGGGAATGTCTTTGGGCTGTGGAAATGCAATTCGTCACTCTTGAAACCTCTAGCCAAGGCTTTGCGATTACTCTAGTTCTAAAAAATCCAGGCAAACTAACCATAGGAATAGTCCTTTCTAATCCTAACAATCAAGATGGGTTTTTATTCCAATATGCACTGGACAGGGAAGCTCCAGAGGGAATGACGGCCTTACCCCCCGACTGGACTTCGACAATGCTAGACATTCCTAATCGAGATTCAGAAATTCTTTGGCCCTTGGATCCAGATAAATCTATTACAGTTAAACTGTATTCAGACCTGAAGCTTGCGCCAAACCAAAAGCTTATCGGAAAGCTGCGGCTTCAACAGACTCGATACATTGATACCCTTGCGGGAATTCCGATTTTGACCGGAATGTGCTTTTCCGAGCTCTTCGAATTCAAATCATAATTTTTTAAAGTTTAAAAAAGGTAAGGCATGAATCATTGGTTCTCTAGGTGTATTTGGCTTGCAACAATCCTCCTTTTAGCGTTTAGACTTGATTGCCTAGCCACGCCAGATCTTGAGCTCAAGAAATTGAAAGAGTTAGCACTTTCGCTCTTGAAAAAAAAAGATTTTGGCGCTACTACCGCCCGTTGTGAATACACAACGGCACGGAATACGAATGAATGCTCTGGTCCAGAAAAGCTTGAGTCCAAAATCATCGTCCAACCGAATGGTTCAGTGAAATGGAGTCGATTTAGGTCCTGGTCTGAAAGCCATGACACCGGCCCTGGTGAGTTTCATGGAAATTTTCAAACTGAAAAATGGAAATCTCTCCTTATAGCAATTTCAGAAATGTCATGGGACGAAACTTCGGACGAGATGGGTCCACCACTTTCCATGCCTGGGCCGTCAGAAACAATCCGGGAAATTATTTTAATTGATGGCAACCGAAAAGAAAAGTACGCCATTGCTGGACAGGCCCCTCGCGCAATTTCATTAGGCTTGGCACAGCCTGGAATGTTAGCTCAATACGCAACTGACACGCTCTGGTATCTATCGCTCAACGCTCTGAAGCCAAAGATTTCAAAGGGGATCATGGATATTGGCGTCAATTGGACGATAGCAGGAAAGAGTTCAGTTCGCATTTCTATTGCGCCAAATGTTGAGGACTCTTCATGTGGAGGCTCTACCTTGGCGTGGTATTATGACCGATCGGAAAAATCGGGTGAGACTGCAATGCCGGGTGAAACGGAATCCATCCGATCCCAAAAACTTTCTGAAAGAGACAAATCATGGAAGACAATTGATTCCAAGACGCCGACCCAATTCCAACTCCAGTTTATCCTTCCAAATAATCCACAAAAAAAACCAAGGACAGGAAAACTCATTCAGTTTGGAATACTTGTGAAAACGGCCAATGCAACTTCTGTCTTTCCGGTGTCGCTTTATTCTGATTTCTTTGCGTTTTAAAACCGGCTTGTTTGCGGACATTTCGACTTCAATACCGCCAATCCTCATACCCAAGCGGCTGCGAATTAAGCTCCTGTCGATACAACCGCCACTTCGGCATTTTCTTATCCATCACCGCCACAAACCGCGCATTATGTCGCCGCTCAATCAAATGAACGAGTTCATGTACAACCAAATACTCCAATGACTGCACCGGCTTCTTCGCCAATTCCAGATTGAGCCAAATCCGTCGAGCCGAAATATTGCACGAGCCCCATTTCGTCTTCATCTTACGAATGCCCCATTCAGCGAGCTTCACATCCAATACCCGCTCCCACTTTTTCACTAAAATTGGAATTGCCGCCTTTAACTGATCCCGATACCATTCCTGCAACATATGTTCCCGCTGCGAAACAGTACTCCCAACGGAAACTCTCATTAGTATCGTCGAGCGATTCTTGAGAGTAACCGAAGCTCCTTTTTCCACTTCCACCACACGCAGTCGATGAGCACGGCCTTGAAAATAGTGCGTCTCACCGCTAACCATTTCACGCGCGGATTGACGGGGCTGGGCGGCGAACTGCTTTTTCTGGCGTTTGATCCAGCCGAGTTTATGAATTACGGCCAAACGAATTGCCGAATCGCTGACGGACAAGGGTGCAGCCACGCGCACGCGACCCAAGGGTGGATATACGCCAAGGTGCAGATTCTTAATGTCCTTGCGGATGATTTGGACAGGAAATCCGCTGACCGTGATTTTATGGGACTCAGTACTCTCAGTACTCATTCTGATTTTTCACCAATTCGAGAATTTTATTGGTAAGCGATTCTATGTCGTCGGCCAAGTAGCCATCATTGTCCTCGCCTGTGTAACTTGTGCCTCCTGCTCCCGCGGTTGCTCCTTGTTCACGAAAATTCTGGATGGCCGTTTTGATTAAAAGCCTGGTGGCCCGAATCTTAATGGCCGAGTTTTTCCAATCATCCTGCAAGTTTCCGCGAATGGCATTGTCGACGGCTAAGGCCAGGGCTTCATTCTGGAACAAATTGTCAAACAGGGCTTTTTTGGCAGGGGAGTTCAAAGACTTGGGGTAGTCCGCAGCATTAGGACCGCCCTTGACTTGAAGCGTCAAAGTCACGATTTTTTCCAAGTATTTTTTATAGTCCAGAGCTCCCTTTTTGCGCTCCTGGATTAATGCGTCCAAAAGTTGGGACATCTTTTCATAGTACTTGGGATTGATGGGGTTTTCATCCAGGATTAATTTCCGAACATTGTTTTCAATGGTTTCGGCAACGGCCTGCTCACTTTTTTGAATACCTTTCGGCAAAGCTTCGATAGCCTTGGCACCACGTTCCACGATCAGTTGGATCAGTGACATATCCTCAAAGGCGGAAACTTTTACGCTATCTTCGGCCCGGATATAGGTGTCGATGAGATGCCGCATGGCGGGCTCGTATTGCTTTAGGTCGATGGCATCGCCGCTATGCATTTTGATTTGGGTACGGAGGTTCTCGAAATAGATGACTTCGGCTTTGATGGCGGCCGCTTCGGATTCCGTGAAGCCGGCCTCGGTCATTTCATTGGCGATATTGGCGTATGCGCGGATTAGGGATGCGGTATGCGTATACAGGGCAAGCCGTTGGGGTTCATTTGCGGCAAGCTGTTCGGCATTGCCATGATCTTTGGCCGAGAAATAATGGTAGAACGCAGCTTCGTCTTTGGGTGGTTCCACGGATTCGCACAGGGCGCGCATCGATTCGAGACAGGTTTCCAATTTTTCGCGGGCTTTTTCTAGACGGTCTTCTAATAAACCGGCCACATCTTCTTTGTCAAAACCGTCGAGGGCTTCGGAGGCATAGTCATTGACGGCGCCTTCGAGCTTTTTGAATAAGTCTTTGTAGTCGACAATATACCCATAGTCTTTATCATCCCCGTCCAAGCGGTTGACGCGGCAGATGGCTTGGAAAAGGCCGTGGTCGCGCATTTGTTTGTCGATATAAAGATACGTGGCCGGGGGCGCATCGAAACCGGTGAGGAGCTTGTCGACAACGATAAGCAGTTTCATTTGGCCGGGTTCTTCGATGAATTTCTTTTTGACGGCTTTTTCAAAATCCTCGGCGCGATTGACGGCGGTTTCGGCGGGCTCATTGAACCAATCGGCCAGCATCTGGCGATAGATTTCGTATTTGTCTTGTTTGTCTGTAACGCCTTCGCCGGTTTCTTCGCCTTTGATATCGGCGGCAGCGGGCGTGTACGAAGTTACAATGGCGCATTTGCCTTTGAGTTCAGTTTTGGAAAAAAGTTCATAGAATTTACAGGCTTCGTAAATGCTGCCGGAAACGAGCATGGCATTTCCATGGCCACTGCTTAATCTATCCTTGGTGGTCAAGTCCATAAGGATGTCGGCGACGATTTTACTGAGTCGTGATTGGCTGGATAAGACCCGTTGCAGGGTCCCCCACTTTTGCTTGAGCAGCGCCTTGGCAATAGGCGTCAAACCCTTGGTCTTGCCTTCGAACCATTGATCGATTTTATCCTGCGAGGTGATATTCTGATCGATGTCGCGGGCCTCATATCGAAGGTCTAGGATTACACCGTCGCGGACAGCCTCGTCGAATTTATAAGTATGAATATAGGTGCCGAAGACTTCCACGCTCTTTTGCTTATCAGCCTTGAGGAGCGGGGTTCCGGTGAATCCGATGAACATGGCATTGGGGAGGATGGCCTTCATGGCCCGATTGAGGTCGCCGCTTTGGGTGCGATGGCATTCGTCCACGAAGACATAGAGATCGCCTTTGGCCACAAAGCCATGCGGCAATTTCTGGATGGCATTGAGAAATTCAGACGTGTCATCAGACTTAACCTTAATGCTACCCTTGCTATTCCTGGAGTCGTCCTCCTCCTTGCCGCCAAACTTATGCACCAAGGAGCAGAGCAGCCATTTTTCATTGACATTCAGCTTGGCGATGAGGTCGCTGCCGTTTTTAGTACGATAAATGGCTTCTTCCACACCGAAGAATACCTTTTCGATTTGGTCATCCAACTCGGTTCGATCGGTAATGATCAGTACGCGGGAATCGGTGACATTTTCCCGAATCCATTTGGCCAGCCACACCATGATAAGGCTTTTTCCAGATCCCTGGGTATTCCAGATGATACCCCCTTCACGCTTGCGAATGCGGACTTGCGAGCACTTTACGGCAAAGTACTGGTTTTGCCGACACAGTTTTTTGATGCCCGCATCGTAGACGATAAAGTCGTGGAAGATTTCCAGTAGGCGCGGTTTGGCGCAGATTTGCAACAGAGCCCGATCGAGGCGATTTTCAACCTGGCTATCTTCTTTCCAATCGAGCCAATATTTTTCCTTGGTTTCAATACTTGCATAGCGCAGACCTTCGGTATCATTGCCGGCCATAAGGATTTGGATGGTCGAGAAAAAAGGCTCGATGAATTCCCTTTTCTGATTGTCCAGGTTTTGCCGAATCCCCTCCGAAACGGAAACGGTGGAACGCTTGAGCTCCAAAACTCCCAAGGCAATGCCATTTACATAAAGCACGATGTCCGGACGCTTGGTATAAGCCTTGGCATTGGAGGCGAGGATAGTGACTTCTTCTGCGATGGCAAAATGATTTTTTTCAGGATGGTCCCAATCAATGAGAAAAACCGTTTGTTTGTTTACGCCGATTTCTGGGCGAACTTCAATGCCATAACGTAGCAGTCCGTAAACGGCGCGGTTACGGTCATAGATGGATTTGCCGGTATCGCCTACGGCCTTTTCGAAAATGTAGAGGGCACGGGATATCAGGTCTTCCGCATGGCCTTGTTTGCGAAGCCAGGTGCGGAGGATCTCGACCTCCAAATTGGCATTGCCGGATCGGTCCTTCCAATCGCCCAGGTATTGATAGCCTAAGGATTCTTGGAATAGCTTGACCACGCGGTCTTGGGTCTTCTTTTCGTTTTGACCGATGGGACTCATGGGACCTCTTTTGCGACCTTGCTCAGGGGTCGCTTTCTGCCTAAATGTAACATTTTAAAGGCCCATGCCTCGGTTTTAGGTTCAACGCTAAAACAATATGTCTATATTTATATATAAATATGTACATTTAGTTCTATGGCTACGCTTGCTAAAGTAAAATTGGCCCCGAAAATTCTAACCGCCTTCAAAAAATCACCTATGCTCCGCCCTAAGGAATTGTCCGCGAAAGGGATTTCTCGGACTAAATTGGCCGAATATTGCCGGATGGGGTTAATTCAACGGCTAGGGCGGGGAATCTATTCGTTGCCGGGCGCAATTCAAAGTGAACACCAGAGCTTGGCTGAAGTTTCAACCTGGGTGCCTAATGGCATTATTTGCCTGCTGTCCGCATTACATTTCCACAATATCGGAACCCAGCTTCCTCGTGAAATTTGGCTGGCAGTGGATAGGAAATCGCGAACTCCAAGAATGGAGGCGATAATTCTTAAGGTCGTCCGTTTTTCACCACGGTCTTTGAAATTTGGGGTAGAAGTTGTGCGCATTGAAGGCATTCCAGTTCGTGTGACTTCGGTAGCAAAAACAATTGCGGATTGCTTTAAGTTCAGGAATAAAATTGGTATGGAGACGGTATTGGAAGCACTTCGCGAAGGTTGGAAAAGTCGCCGATTTAAGATGGATGATTTGCATCGTGCTTCGAAGATAAACCGCGTTGCCCGAATTATTCGTCCCTATTTGGAATCCCTTAATTTAAGCGTTTCCTGACTGGATTAATTTCCATATTAGCCAACAACATCAATTTGGCGGTTTTAGCCC